>JBILFS010000443.1:0-2510 GCA_044351455.1 Paludibacter sp.
TAATCCATTTGAATGACTTCGGCATGATTGATGGTTTCAATGGCCTTTTTAACATTGAGAGGAATATTCAAATGCCTGGCGAGACCATTGCCCGAACCAATTGGAATGATACCCAAAGCAGTATCGGTATGAATCAACGAACGGGCTACTTCATTCACCGTTCCATCACCTCCAACAGCTACGACAGCATAATACCCCGCTTCAGCAAAACCATTTGCCAAATCCCTGCCATGAAATCTTGATTCGGTAAATAAAATCTGCGGTTCAAACAAAGTTGTATCAAGGTCTGAATGTATCAAATCAGGAATCGAGTTTTTAGATCCTGTTCCCGAGATGGGATTTATCACAAAAGCAATTTTCTTTTTCATTATCTATTCAAATGGCCGTAAACGGACACGAAATTACTAATTTTATTTTGTTCTTTTTGCAAAACGAAACATTAATTGTAGTACTTTTGTTATAAATGAGAATCATTAACAAAAATGAATCGAATGATTCCCAAAATCGGGAAACTTTTAAAAATTAATCTGATGTCGAGAAAAAAAAGAAAACAGGGTGGAAGTACCCGCATAAGAAAATCGGAACTCATCCTTAAAATCGTGGGTATATTCAACGATAACCCCGAAAAAACATTCAACTACAAGCAAATAGCCAGTCTGATCGATATAAAAAGCGAATCCCAAAAGGTATTTGTCAATGAACTCATGTATGATTTACTGGAAGAAGACTTTCTGGTTGAAATATCGAAAGGGAAATTCAAACTTAATTCCAGGGGCGGTTATATCACCGGAAAAATAAGCAGGGAAGGTGTAAAAACCTATTTAATTCCTGATGATGGTGGAGAGCCTGTATTTATCCCCGAACGGAAAACCAATCATGCCTTTCTGAACGATCGTGTCAAGGTCTTTTTGTATGCCAGAAGAAGGGGTTTAAAGCCTGAAGGTGAAGTAATTGAAATAACTGAAAGAGCCAAAGACACATTTGTGGGTATTCTGGAAGTCTCGGAAAACTTTGCATTTCTGGTGTCGGACAACAGGGTGTTGACAACCGATGTTTTCATCCCGAAAAACAAACTGAAAGGGGCGGTAAACGGTCAGAAAGTGATTGTAAAACTGATGCAATGGGAGCCAAACATGAAGAGTCCGGTGGGCGAAGTGATTGATGTGCTCGGCGATAAAGGCAATAACGATACTGAAATGCATGCCATCCTGGCTGAATTCGGACTGCCCTATCGCTATCCGGCAGATGTGGAAGCGGCGGCTGATTTAATTGAGGCCGGTATTACCCCCGAAGAGGTTGCCAAAAGACGTGATATGCGGGATGTGGTTACTTTTACCATCGACCCGCGCGATGCGAAAGACTTTGATGATGCCTTATCCATCCAAAAAACGGATGATGGCATGTGGGAGATCGGGGTACATATTGCCGATGTTACCCATTATGTGCAGCCCGACAGCATCATTGAAAAGGAAGGCAGAAGCAGGGCTACATCGGTCTATCTGGTCGACAGAACCATTCCCATGCTGCCTGAACATCTTTCCAATGGCATTTGCTCACTGCGACCGCTGGAAGATAAGCTAACCTATTCGGTTGTTTTCAGGATGAATGATAAATCGGAAATACTGCATTATGACATTGTAAAAACGGTTATTTGCAGCAACAGAAGATTTACCTACGAAGAAGCACAATTGATTATTGAAACAGGAGAAGGTGATTATTGCAATGAGATGCTGACCTTAGACAGATTGGCGAAACAGCTCAGAGAGAAACGTTTTTCGTCGGGAGCCATTGCTTTCGACAGGCAGGAGGTCAGGTTTGAAATTGATGCTCAGGGCAAACCTTTATCGGTTTATTTCAAGGAACAAAAGGATTCGAATAAACTGATTGAAGAGTTTATGTTACTGGCCAATAAAACCGTTGCCACACATATCGGAAAACCGGGAAAAGGACAAAAGGCCAGGACTTTTGTTTACCGTATTCATGATGTACCCAATCCGGAAAAGTTAGAGAATTTCTCCCAGTTTATCCGGAAATTCGGCTATCATCTGAAAACAACAGGAAAACAAACGGCCATATCAGGCTCTATCAATCATTTATTAGATGAAGTTCAGGGTAAAAAAGAGCAAAACCTGGTGGAAACCTTAGCCATCCGGTCGATGGCCAAAGCGGAATATTCGACACAGAATATTGGCCATTACGGACTCGCATTTGATTATTACAGTCACTTTACCTCTCCGATACGGCGGTATCCCGACATGATGGTACACAGGTTGCTGGAACGTTATTTATCCGGAGGCAGAAATGCCAATGTGAAGGAATATGAAGATTATTGCAAACACAGTTCGGAAATGGAGCAACTGGCAGCCAATGCCGAAAGAGCTTCCATCAAATACAAACAGGTGGAATTTATGGCCGGGCATCTCGGACAGGTTTATGATGGCGTGATATCCGGCATTGCTGAATGGGGAATCTATGTGGAACTGAATGAGAATAAATGCGAAGGCATGATA
>JBILFS010000444.1:0-2508 GCA_044351455.1 Paludibacter sp.
TCAGAAAGGATTGAGAATGATTGGTTTGGGTATGCACGGTTTCGTTGCAAACAAAGCATTATTTGTTGAAGATCTGGATAAACATCTGAATGAACCTACCGACAAACGTGTTTTTCTCATCGCACAGGCACTTGAAAGCGGTTATTCGGTTGACAAAATTCACGATCTGACCAGAATTGATAAATGGTTCCTGCACAAACTTGCCCGAATCAAACAAATTGAAAAGGCACTTGAATCCAATAATGAACTGGAGCAAGTGAGTGATGAGTTATTGAATAAAGCAAAAATTGCAGGATTTTCAGATTTTCAAATAACACGTTTGGTAACCAAATGCAGTAATGACGAAATTGATGAGAAAATCAGACTGACAAGAGCATACAGAAAATCGAGAGGAATTATTCCGGTAGTGAAACAAATTGATACCCTGGCTGCAGAGTATCCGGCACAAACCAATTATTTGTACCTGACTTACAGTGGCGTAGCTGGTGATATGAAATATCTGGGCGATCATCGTTCTGTAGTTGTACTTGGTTCAGGAGCTTATAGAATTGGTTCTTCTGTTGAGTTTGACTGGTGTGGTGTAAATGCCCTTATGACCATCAGGAAAGAAGGATTAAGATCTGTGATGATCAACTACAATCCTGAAACAGTATCGACTGATTATGATATGTGCGACCGGCTGTATTTCGACGAACTGAGTTTTGAAAGGGTGATGGACATCATGGAAAAGGAAAATCCGATGGGTACTATAGTTTCCACCGGCGGTCAGATTCCCAATAACTTAGCCATGAAACTTGCAGCTGAAAATGTAACCATTCTCGGCACACAGGCAAAAGATATCGACAGAGCTGAGGACAGGCATAAGTTCTCATCCATGCTGGATGAACTTGGTATTGATCAACCCAGATGGAAAGAATTAACTACGCTGGAAGATGTAAAAGAATTCACCGACAGAATTGGCTTCCCGGTTTTGGTTCGTCCATCCTACGTACTTTCCGGTGCAGCGATGAATGTTTGTCACGATGCCTCACAGCTTGAAAACTTCCTGAAACTGGCTACTGAAGTTTCTAAAAAACATCCTGTAGTTATTTCTGAATTCATTGAAAGATGTAAAGAGATTGAGATTGATGCCGTTGCGAAAGATGGAGAAATACTTCTTTACGCCATTTCAGAGCATGTTGAATTTGCAGGAGTACACTCAGGAGATGCTACAACGCAGTTTCCTCCACAAAAAATTTATGTGGAGACTATCAGAAGAATTAAAAAGATAGCCAGTGAAATTGCAAAATCGCTGAACATCTCCGGTCCGTTCAATATTCAGTTCCTTGCGAAAGAAAACTATATCAAGGTAATTGAATGTAATCTCAGGTCTTCCAGATCGTTCCCATTTGTTTCAAAAGTACTGAAAATCAACTTCATAGAACTGGCAACCAAAGTTATGCTGGGCTTACCGGTTGAAAAACCTGAAAAATCAGCTTTCGATCTGGATTATGTGGGAATTAAAGCCTCGCAATTCTCTTTCCACAGATTGCAACAAGCCGACCCTGTTTTAGGAGTGGATATGGCTTCAACAGGTGAAGTGGGATGTATCGGTGATGATTTTTCAGAAGCAATACTTAAATCGCTGCTTTCTGTAGGATTCAGAATACCTAAAAAGAATGTTTTGATTTCTTCCGGAGAACCAAAATCGAAAGTGGAATTACTGGATGCTTCAGAATTGCTGGTAAAAAAAGGTTACCAGCTGTATGCTACAAGAGGTTCACATAAGTTCCTGAAAGAAAACGGAATAGATAGTATCGCAGTACAATGGCCTGACGAAGAAGGTGATCATAATGTAAAGGAAATGCTTTCGAAGAAAATGTTTGATCTGGTAATTAATATCCCAAAGAATTCGACGAAAAGAGAGCTTGCCAACGATTATACCATCAGACGTACAACCATTGATTACAATATTCCATTGTTGACCAATGCACGGTTAGCTTCAGCATTCATTCATGCCTTCTGTACCCATAAGATAGAAGATATTAAGATAAAAAGCTGGGATGAATATTGATTCCATTTTTAAACCTGACAGGCCTTTAAATCCTGTCAGGTTTTTCATTTAAATCTACATGTCCCAACAATCACATACCATTTCCAATATTCTGCTTCAGTGGTATTCTACTCACCAAAGGGAATTGCCCTGGAGAAATACCACAAATCCATATTTAATCTGGATATCAGAAATAATACTACAGCAAACAAGGGTAAATCAGGGACTTGATTATTATTACCGCTTCGTTGAACGGTTTCCCGATGTCCACACATTGGCAAAAGCTGAAGAAGATGAAGTATTGAAATACTGGCAGGGACTGGGTTATTATTCAAGAGCAAGAAATCTCCATAAAGCGGCCAAAAGCATTGATTCAGAATACAAAGGCATTTTTCCGGAAAATTTTGATGATGTACTAAAATTATCGGGTGTTGGAATTTATACAGCATCAGCCATTTGTTCCTTTGCATTTAACA
>JBILFS010000461.1:0-2508 GCA_044351455.1 Paludibacter sp.
GCAGTTGTTTTCATCATCAGGAAAAAAGGAAATTATAAACTTAAGAAAGGGAAAACCGAAATACCAACTAATCTTTTTTTATGAATCCGGTTGCGCTCATTGTGAAGAAGCTATCGCATTGTTAACGGAAAATTATCAGAGGTTAACGCAAAAAGGGATTGATGTTATTGCTGTTTCGTCCGATATGCTGACAGAAAATTTTCTGAAAACAGCTGAGAAATTTCCATGGAAAACCCGTATATGTGATTATAAGGGCATTCAGGGTGATAATTTTAAAAACTATGGTGTTTATGGTACGCCCATGTTTTTCGTAGTGAATAAAACCGGCAAAATCGTGCTGAAACCAATAACTGCAACTGAATTTATTCAATGGGCGGAGTCCGGGGCTCTGAATCAACCAATAAAATCCAGATAATTGACCGGTTGATCACCGTATAGGAAATATCCGGATAATTTGCTTTGAGAACTGCTGGCGGGTCGAAGGATTCCTGTACTTCCCGGGCATTTACCACACCATCTTCACCGTTTTTGATTTTTGTCCATCATACCCGATAGTTAGCAGGTAAATGGCCGGTTTCAGGTCGGCAAGTTGCACTACAGTCTGAACATCCCGGATGTTCCGGTGCAGAATAATGCTGCCGGTCAGATCTCTGATAGTGAGAGATTGCATGGTTGTGGCTGATGTTAATGACAGCGTAGCGCCATCCCTGCCAATCTTTATTTCATCAGAGGCAAGTAGATTATCCTTAATACCCGAAGTTAGTGCGCCCTGATTTTTCGCATCTACGATGTGTTGCACCAGGCTGTTGATGTATAATTCCGCATAACTATATCCGCTTTCGTGCAACTGGGTGGCTGTCTTGCCTGGATAACTGGTTTCGAGCCAGCCATCGGGAATGCCATCATTATTGGAGTCTGCCGGAGCTGTAGTGCTGTTGTAAACCGGATAACCGCCCACATCATTGGGTGTGTCGATGATGCCAGGTCGCTTGGTGATTGACCCGGAATAGGTGGCCGTTCCTGTGCGTGTTTCCCGGGCAATGCGTTTATCCACGGTATCCCTGACTAAGGATGCTCCGGAAAATTCGACTACCCTTTCGAATGCTGTTTCGGCTGTATGTTGCAGGATGGGCGTAGCAGCAAAGGGAACTGCCGCACGCGCCGATGCCTGCACAACACCCGAGCCATAGGTTACGCCCAGCCAGTTATTTTGTGTGTTCGCCGTGCTGCCGAAAACATAGTTATCCTGAATGAAATAGGTGCCGAATCTTTGTCCGTATGCCGTTGATGCATCAATATCAACCTGGGTCACTTTAAATTTAACGGAAGATTTTGTAGCCGGTCCGTATTTGATATAATTGGCCACGACATTGTATTTTCCAGCCGCTTCACCACCGTATGAGGAGTTATCACCTGCATTGTAAATCACATTGTTGCGGAAATCCACCCGTTCTTCATCCAGCGGATTGCCATAATCGAGTCCCGACCTTTTCCATCCGTTAAACCGCGGATTGCGACTGTTGTGATGGGCCAGCAAATTGTGATGAAAACTTGCATTTTTGCCACCCCAGATGCCGCCATAACCATGCGCACCTTTTGCATGACCGGCATTGTTGAGTGATTCGGCAAGGATACACCATTGCATAGTAAAATTTTCGTTGCTGTAAAATGAAGCACATTCGTCGATACTCCAGCTCATGGAACAATGATCGATGATGATGTTTTTGCGGTATCTGCCCCAAAGCGCATCGCTTTCAACTGTGGGTATCGCATTGCCAAGCCGGAAACGCATGAAACGGATAATCACATTGTCGGCATTGATATTCAGTTCGTAATTCCGCAGACAAATACCATCGCCCGGTGCCGTTTGTCCGGCTATGGTAATATTTCCGTTGCTGATTTTCAATGCACTGGTGAGTGTGATGGTTCCCGAAACCCTGAAGACAATGATGCGGGCGCCCGACTGACCGATTGCCCAGCGCAGGGTACCTTCGGTATTGGTATCGGCCAGGGTAGTGACCGGAATTACACGGCCACCACGACCACCGGTGACAAACATACCACCACCACCGGCACCCGGAAATGCAGGTGTTTGAGACGAAAGCGTTGTTGAAATCAGCAATAAGAAAAATGAGATCAGCAGAAAAATACGGGTATGGTGCATGGTAATTGGCATTGCTTTTCAGGTAAATAATTGAATGTTGCAAAGATAAGCACTCCGAACCGATGTTTTGAGGAAAATTTGATAGAAAAGGAGGGATAAATTGACACATCTGATTTTGTTTTTCTGTGTATCGTCAGCTATAAGCCCTGCAAGGGCGATATCTGAATAACCGACGGTGTAAGCCGGCGGATAGGCTGTGTAATAATGACCATCATTTTAGCCCTGAATAGAGCGAAACATTAGCGCTGGTACCGTGCCGTTAGGCACGAAACATCGGTAAAAATTTGCGTTGTGCGATGAATCTCCCGCCCCGTACGGGGCGGAACAACCGGTTGAATCATATT
>JBILFS010000445.1:0-2505 GCA_044351455.1 Paludibacter sp.
TTTCATTATTTAATCTTATCGGTAAGCGTATTAATCCATGCACCGAAAAACTCTTTCTTAGAGGTATTTCCGGTTAAAACAGCAATCAGGTATTTCACCTGATAATAGCTGCGACGATTGATTAAAAATTTTCTTTTATTGAATTTAAACTTATCCAGGTAATAGCAAAGCGATTCAACTTCTTTCTGTAACAAAAAGACATTTAATGGTCTGTTATGTGCCAGATGATGCACATAAAAATCTTTTAACCAATCAACCCGATAACCTGCAGCCAACATCCTTGTGGCTAAATCAGCCTCCTCATAATATAGAAATATCTGTTCATCAAAACTGCCTGCATTCAGAAAAGCATCTTTTCTCACAAGCAGAAAACTGCCTGCCGGGTACATTTCATTTAACCTGAAAAGTCTGTATTTCACCAACTGATTAACAAAAATCATTCTGAACATGAAATAGAATTCAGGTTTCAGATAAAGCGGTGATGACATATCTTCGAAGTTAACACCTGCCAGACCAGTTTCCGGATTTGCATCAAGATAATCCAACATGCGTTGAAAAACCGGCTCAACGAGTCTGACATCAGGATTCATTACAACAAACACCGGAGCACTGGCATATTGAACACCCACATTATTTCCCTGTCCGTAACCTCCGTTGTGTGAGTTATCGTAAAGTTTTATATCAAGACATGTATACTTCAACACCAATTCCCCAAGCTCTTTTCTATCTTTGCTTTGATTATCTACTAAAATTATTTCCAGTGCATCAGCAATATCATTGTACCGGATGATAGAGTCGAGACAATCGGGAAGCAACCTGACAGAATTATAGCAAACAATAACGATGGAGAGTTTTTTATTCATTTTGAGTCAGATTTTCTTTAGATAAAAAATTGAATTTCAGGTTTTTTAGCAATGTGTTTAATATCCAGAACATCAACAATGAATATAAAATGGGTCGCAAAGGCAATAGAAAATTCTCCCTGTTCATAAACACTGAATTACCAACCAAAATACAATAAATGATGAAATAGACAACGCTGATTTTGTATTTGTTTATTACATGGGAAAGAAATAGTCCTAATGCAGTAAATGCAATTATTACACCCGGGAATCCAAAAGCCAGATACACATCTGCAACGATATTTCCACCCAAACCAAAGGATGAACCGAAACCAAACTCCAGATAAGTATTGAAGCCTGCTACGTACATGAAGTCCATAGGTATTCCAAAAGATTCCGAAACATATGTTCCGGCATAGGGTACAAGCATAAGTATAGATGATAACATAGACAATCCATAGGTATGTCCGGTATTATCGGCAAAATCTACCAATGTATATAAATTCCTGTTGTTTACAATCAAATCTCTTGCAAAATCAAACACTGAAGTATCAGAAAGATTTGAAATAAACACATTCAGACTCAATCCGCCCGATACACTGTCGGTTCGGATGGTTGATATAAAATAAAATACGACGACACCCACCAGAATAATGCCCAGGAAGTATATGGCAGGAATTTTTTTTTCTATTTCATTGAAGGTAACCAACAGGATAATTAACAATCCAAGCGGCATATTCCGACTCCCCGACATAAGATACAAGGCTATGAATATCAACAAGATAGTCAGGTAGATATATTTGGATTTCTGATTTTTATTCAGAAACAAAAACATGGCAAAGAGGGCAGCCGACATATTGATGAAGGCTACAGCCGGACTGTAATTTTCCTCGTCTGTGTACCAATCGTATCCATTGAAGAAAGCATTCCCAACACTGATAATGTACGAAATTGCAAGGGTAAGAAATACAACCAATAAATTGACTGAGAAGGCCGGTGTAAACATGGAAGCATCAATTTTAAATTCTTCATCTTTTCTTTTGAAGAGAGTCAAACCTGCAAAATAACAGGTATAAGCCACATACGCCAGGGCTGTAGCCTTGTTAATCACCTGATAATTAAAGGTATAATTAAACACCTCATAATTCGGATTCGTTGGAAAATAAGCTACAGGATAAATAAAATTGATAAAATAAAACGCAAAAGCAAAGAAAAATTCAAAAGATATCAGTGATCTTCCTGACAAAATAAAATAAATAATATTTTGGGCCAGAAAACTCAGATTGATTAGAAGACAATAATTAAAACTATAATTCTCCGGCACATCCAAATAGAGTACCAGAGAAAATACAAGAAATAATATATTGATAATCCTCAGCATTTAGGTTCACGACTGGTTTAGTAGTCTTCTTTGTTTTTCATTCTCATCAAAAGCCATAAAGTGATAATAATGCCACCAATCAGACCACCGAAAACCAATCCTTTCAGTTTGCCGAGTTTCTTTATTTCCAATGGATATCTTGGTGTGTCGATAAGTTGCACAATTGGCGTTTCACGTGCCAAATCAAGTTTAAGTGTTTCCAGATTTTTCAGCACTTCTGCATAGACAGTTCCGTATAAAAGCGCATCATTTTCATTCTTGATTTTAGGGACAGCTGCACGT
>JBILFS010000446.1:0-2504 GCA_044351455.1 Paludibacter sp.
CATCCTGTCTTTATAGGCTGATGCTCCTGTCACCCGTGCATCCATTTCATAATCTGATGGCGTTGCTGCTGCACCTGCAATGTTCATGGTCCAGTCGGAAGGGTAACCTGCCGGATTTTTGGGCTGTCTCAATACATCTGCAATAAAGAAGTAGGTATGACTTACGATGTCGCTGCTGACACCTTCGGCATTGATGGTCACAGCACTCAAAGGCGTTGTGGTTGTGATAGTTACAGGGCCGGCGTACAAAGTACCGGTGGTTTTTGTCGGACGGGTTCCGTTCAGGGTATAATAAACACTGCCCTGACCGCCCGGAATACTTAAAACAACCTGCAAAGGTGATGAATAAAATCCGCGGGTCTGACTAAACACAGGCGCAAAAGGCACATTTCCCGCCACATTTTCCAGTCCGGGAGTAGGTGTACCGAAAAAAACTTCCTGTCCGTGATAGATGCCATAAGAAATATCCTGACGCTGAGCCGGAAAAACAGGAGAATAATGATGAGAAACGAGTCCGGAAGGCTCCACAATAGCCAGATATTCCCCGCTACCAGAAAGCTTAAAATCGGTATGCAGGTTTGCAGCCGGATTGATGCGGTTCTTTTCCGAAGCAAATACAATCAGAAATTTCCCTGCCTGAAGTTCTTTGGCCGGAAACTTCCACTTCAAAAGATTATCTGCCTTATCCGTCAAAGCCCATCCTGCTAAGTTGATGGTAGAATCGGTCGCATTCTGAATCTCAATCCAGTCGGAATGTTCCCCATCTTCATCCACAATACCATTGGAGTTAACTGCCATAAATTCAGTGATTTGAATTCTACCTGTTTGAGCCTGCAAAGATAAAAATGCCGTGAAAAACATCAGCAGAAAAAGGAAATTAAGATTGATTGGTGACTTCATCATTTTATGTGTATTGCTATTAGATTATAATTTTAAAACTACTGAACCTCAAGTGCCTGCAGAGAAATACCTTCCGGCTTCGGGATAATAAGTTTCACCTGATACAGCCCGGCATTGATATATTCACCTGTAGTTGTGCTGATTAATTTCCACTTTTCAGCTGTTTCAGGCAGACTTAATGATTCATTTTTAAGAACAGTCCCATGGGCGTTCAGAAACATAAGTTTTGCTTCAACCGGTTTCCCTGTGACATTCATGTAATGAAATCGGAGGGCGTAAATCTGCGCCAGTCCCGTAGTGATATTCCATAATATTTCTCCTGTTTTCCCCGGATTAAAAAACACTCCTGATTTATTGCGATGCATTTTCACGAGGCTATTCCCCTGAATAACAGCCTTATCTGCTGCATAAATCGTTGATGGTCGCGCATTTTTATCCTCCGGCAAAAGTTCTTTGGGCATTTTTTCATATACCTCCTGATTGGCTTGCTGCCACGACCAGTCGGTTTGTTTCAAAACCGGAACAGCAAGTGCTTTATTTTCAGCGGCAATTGCGATGGCTGAAATTACAGCCTGACCGGCCTTCACTTCAGGAAATGAAATATTGATTGCTCCGTTTTTGACATCAATAAAAACCACTTTTTTAAGAGCGCCATCATGACCTGCTTCTGCCCAGATATCCAAATCGTCGATAACCACAGAATCGTTAACCGCCACATCAAAGATACGCAATCCCTCACAATCAGTTTTACTGCTACCACCGGTGCCATGCCAGGGCTCCATAAAATACAATTCAACGCGGTATCGGCCATCAGGCACAGGAAAACGGTATTTCAGTTCATGTCTTCCGAATCTGAAATGCCCAAGCAATGACCAGTCTTTCAACCCTTTAACCGGATCGTATGTAACCCGCTGACTGGCTAAATAAGGATTTAAGCCATTAAAGCGGGAAGCCCAGCTTGTCGAAAAAGTGGTATCATCTTTCAACCACTGCTGACCAAATTCATCAGTGTAAGCATCGCCGCCACAGTTTAACCGGTACAGATAGTTGTAATTCTTTTCGGCCTTCAGCATTTCAGTACTTTGTTGATGTAACATCTCAAAATCAGGAGCTTTCTCAAGATTATTCAGGATAATTATATCTTCAGCAACAGGCTTTCCCTGATAATAACCCACAGCTTTCAGCACATTGTAGCGAATATCCCGGTTTTCCCATATCATATGGGTTCCGACGCCGTTATTTTTCTTTTTCCCAAGATAGATATTTCCGGATACATCATTGAAAAGTTTCACGCTGTCGCAATTGCTATACACCTCAATATCAGCCCTTCTGCGTTTTTCGAAACGATTTGGCCAGGTATGCGAAACCAGGTACACCATCGGATCTTTGGAAGCCGGCACATAGTTACTGCGATACATATAATACACATCGAGCGGCTCTTCCCAGGGCGTGGTTAAACCTTTGTAGTTGAACGGTCCAACCTTGTCAATCAAGCGGTAAGCCTCGTCGGGTTGTTTGCGACCCGGGTTATCGTGCGAACTAAAAATCCACTGAAACTGACCGCACACCGAGTCCTTAGCCTGTTCTGCAAGTCGCACTTTCAT
>JBILFS010000447.1:0-2500 GCA_044351455.1 Paludibacter sp.
TGATATTTTCTTTCATATAATCATCTACATGGGCACAAACAACCAATCCATACTGTGTGCGACCGTTCATGGTTTGAGCATACACATAATATTGCTCCGTTTCATCCTGAAGAAGCCATCCTTCTTTTTTGAACAAAGTAAAATTCTCAAATGCTTTGTTATACACTTTTTCTTCGTGCTCATCTGTTCCCGGTTCAAAATCGATTTCAGGTTTGATGATGTGATACAAAGACATTGGATTTCCTTCAGCTTCGGTTCTCGCTTCTTCTGAATTTAATACATCATAAGGACGTGATGCTACTTTTTCTACAAGGTCCACCGGGGGACGAATACCTTTAAATGGTTTGATAACAGCCATATTGATTTGTTTTTTAGCTTGGATAATTAAGCTTGCAAATTTAGTGATTTTTTCATCATTTCAGAAGCTATTTAATTAAAAAGCGCTATATTTACATGAATTTTTTGTGGAAAGTGACAGTTGGTTAATATTTTTTACAAACTGAAACTTGTTGATGTGTTGGATATATTCGATTGTTAATAAGATGATATTATTTTTATGAAAATTAAGATTTTACTATTTCTTGCGGGTTTTATATTGGCTCAGCAAATACACTCTCAGCAGTTTGCACTCGGTGCAGATGTAAGTTGGTTAACTGAAATGGAAAAATACAACCGAAAGTTTTTTACTTCTGACGGTCAGCAAAAAGAATGCATGAGTTTGTTGAAAGAAAATGTGGGGATGAATGCCATCCGTTTAAGGGTCTGGGTTAATCCAACTGCCGGCTGGAATGGTTTGCAGGATGTACTTGTAAAAGCAAAAAGAGCCAAATCATTGGGGATGAAACTGATGATTGATTTTCATTACAGCGATACCTGGGCTGATCCGGGCAAACAAACAAAACCTGCTGCCTGGGCTTCCCTGGATTTCAACCAACTGAAACAGGCCGTTTACAACCACACTTTTCAGGTGATGGATTCTCTGAAATTTTATGGCATTTTTCCCGAATGGGTTCAGGTGGGAAATGAAACCGGTAACGGCATGTTGTGGGAAACAGGCAAAGCATCTGTCAGCATGTCAAATTATACGCAACTTAACAATGCAGGTTATGATGCAGTGAAGGCCGTATCACCAAATTCAAAGGTAATTGTTCACCTGCATAACGGATACGACAATGGGTTGTTTCGCTGGATTTTTGATGGTTTGAAAAACAATGGTGGTAAATATGATGTGATTGGCATGTCACTTTATCCAAATTGGTATACTACTCCCAACGACTGGGTGAATGCGAACAAAGCCTGTCTGAATAACATGAACGACATGGTAAGTCGCTATGGCAAAGAAGTGATGATTGTTGAATGCGGCATGAGCTGGGACAAAGCGGCTGACTGCAAAAACTTCCTGACTGATCTCATCAATAAAACTAAAAGTGTTACGGGTGGAAAAGGAACCGGAGTATTTTACTGGGAACCACAATGTTACAACTGGAATAATTATACCCTGGGAGCATTCGAACAGGTGAACATCAATGGTGTAACCGGTTACAGACCAACCATTGCCCTGGATGCGTTTAAAATTGCCAGTGATTTAAAGGATGTTACTAACAATGAATTTGTGTTTCAGTGGGATTCCGTCTCCGGAAAATTAAGTTTCACAATTTTTGTGGAAGAACTGAAACTATACGATATGCAGGGAAAATTAATTGTCCAAAAACAAAACATTCAGGAATATCAGACAACTGATTTGAGGGGAGGAGTATATCTGCTCGAGATAAAAAATTCTGTAAATGGTACACAGATTTGTAAAATAATAATTTAATTTTAAACCACATAAGTCACATCAGACACATTAGCAGTAAAATTCAAACTTATGTGACTTATGTTACTTATGTGGTAAATATTATTAAATTACAACCCGAATACAGTCTGAATTTTTTCAACCATATCTGTTTTTTCCCAGGTAAACAATTCAACTTTGCAACTGATTTCCTTTCTGTTGCTGTCTTTGAATGTCTTGGTAACAGTTTCAGGGATTCTGCCCATATGACCATAAGCAGCAGTTTCCTTGTAAATAGGATTGCGTAATTTCAGTCTGTTTTCAATCGCTTTAGGACGCAGATCGAAAATTTCATAAATTTTATCAGCAATTGCACTGTCTGAGAGATTCACTTTGGCTGTTCCATAAGTATTGATGTATAAATTCATTGGTTTTGCAACGCCAATTGCGTAGGCAACCTGAACCAAAACTTCAGAAGCCAAACCTGCAGCAACCATATTTTTTGCAATATGCCGGGCAGCATAAGCAGCAGAGCGGTCAACCTTGGATGGATCTTTTCCTGAGAAAGCACCACCACCGTGAGCACCTTTTCCTCCGTAAGTATCCACAATAATTTTACGACCAGTTAAACCGGTATCGCCATGCGGACCACCAATCACGAATTTTCCTGTTGGATTCACATGTAAAACATAGTCATTCTGAATCAATGCATCAAACTGAGGGTCA
>JBILFS010000089.1:0-7199 GCA_044351455.1 Paludibacter sp.
ACTCAAATAAATGTTTTAATTTTGGCACGTCTATTGACTTAAGCGGGTCACCATAAAAACTGCGGAGAAAATGCACTGTAATTGCATCCGGGTGTAAATTTGTCCCGCATTTAAAGCATAATGACAGAACGAAAAATGCCAATTTGGCAGAAAAAAAACAGGTATGAAAAATAATGATTATATGTTTCAGGAAGATATGATGAGTTCAGCAGAAGTGTTTCCAATTATTTCACTCGACGATCATTCTTCTGATATTCAGTTAGATCCGGGTAAAGCCCTTCCGATATTGCCATTGAGAAATATGGTGTTATTTCCCGGGGTTTTATATCCTGTTTCGGTAGCCAGGCCTAAATCGCTTCGGTTAATCAGACATGCACTTGAGAATGAGCAATATATTGGTGTTTGTACGCAGATCGACAGAAAGATTGAAGATCCGGCTTTCGAACAATTGTATACGGTTGGTACTGTGGCGAAAGTAATGAGAATTCTGGAAATGCCGGATGGAACAACCACCGTTATTCTGGAAGGGAAAAAGAGATTTTTGCTAAAGGATATGGTCAGTATGAGGCCTTATATGAAAGCCAGGGTTATCCTTGTGGATGAAGTAATGCCGGATGATACAATCAGCGATGGTGTTTTTCCGGCTTTGGTGTCATCTATCCGGGATTTAGCCATTGATATCATAACAAATTCAGCATTTCTACCACCTGAAACAACATTTGCCATTCGCAATATTGAGAATCCGGCTTACATGATTAATTATATTTGTGTAAACTTCGGGTTGCAGGTGAAAGAAAAGATTCATTTGCTGGAGATTGATGAAGTGATTGAAAGGGGTTATCAGTTGCTGGAATTACTGAATAAGGAATCGCAGTTACTGGAATTGAAAATGTCAATTCAGAACAAAGCAAAGGCAGGTATCGATCAGCAACAACGGGAATATTTCCTTCAGCAACAAATGAAAACCATTCAGAATGAATTGGGGGGAAATACAGCAGAACAGGATGTGGAGGATTTCAGAGAAAGGGCTTCGAAAAAGAAATGGGGAGAGGCTGTTCAAAAGGTATTTGAAAAAGAATTGAAAAAACTGGAGAGAACCAGTCAGCATTCGCCCGATTATTCCATTCAGTTGAATTATATCGAAACCATGCTTGATTTGCCTTGGAATGAATATACCGAGGATAATTTCAATCTGAAAAATGCCCGGAAAGTGCTTGATGCCGACCATTTTGGAATGGATAAGGTGAAAGACAGAATTCTGGAACATCTGGCAGTGCTGAAGTTGAAAGGGGATATGAAGTCGCCGATCATATGTTTGTATGGCCCTCCGGGAGTTGGTAAGACATCCCTGGGAAAATCAATCGCAAAAGCACTGAACCGCAAGTATATCCGTGTTTCATTGGGAGGTTTACATGATGAAGCTGAAATCAGGGGACACAGACGTACCTATATTGGTGCCATGCCGGGAAGAATCATGCAAAATATTCTCAAAGCTGAATCAGCAAATCCGGTTTTTGTATTGGATGAAATAGATAAGGTAACCGCTGATTATAAAGGTGATCCATCTTCAGCATTGTTGGAAGTGCTCGATCCGGAGCAAAATACAGCTTTTCATGATAATTTCTTAGATGTGGATTTTGATTTGTCGAAAGTGATGTTTGTGGCCACAGCCAATAACCTCAATACCATTCCGCGACCATTGCTCGACCGTATGGAGTTGATAGAAGTAAGTGGTTATACCCAGGAGGAAAAAATTGAGATTGCCAAACGACATCTTATCGACAAGGAAATTGAAAATCATGGATTGAAACCTGAGCAGATTAAACTCTCAAAAGGAGTGATAAACAATCTGATTGAGATGTACACACGGGAATCCGGAGTGAGGTCACTGAACAGGGAAATAGCTTCTTTGATGAGAAAAATTGCCCGTCAGGTTGCAGGTGAGGAAAGCTATAATCCTGAAGTTTCCGAAGAGGAGTTGAAAAAATATCTCGGAGCACCCCGTTATTCCAAGGACAAATATCAGGGAAATGAATATGCAGGAGTTGTAACCGGTTTAGCCTGGACGCAGGTAGGGGGTGAAATTCTGTATATTGAATCGAGTTTGAGTAAAAGCAAGAGTCCGCGCTTAACCCTCACAGGAAATCTGGGAGATGTAATGAAGGAATCGGCCATGCTGGCCCTGGAATATATCAAATCACATGCAGATAAACTGAATATTGATCCCGTGATGTTTGAAGAGTTAAACGTACATATCCATGTGCCCGAAGGTGCAATTCCAAAGGATGGTCCTTCAGCAGGGATAACAATGGTAACAGCTTTAGCATCTGCCTTCACAAAAAGAAAAGTGCGTAAGAATCTGGCTATGACCGGTGAGATTACCCTCAGAGGTAAAGTACTTCCGGTGGGAGGTATCAAGGAAAAGATTCTGGCTGCCAAAAGAGCCGGAATTACTGATATTATGCTTTGTGCAGATAATCAGAAAGATGTGGACGAAATAAAAGCAACTTACCTGAAAGGATTGAAATTTCATTATGTGAAAGACATCATGGATGTGCTGGATTTTGCTTTGCTGAACGAAAAGATATAAATATGGTCTGCTGAAAAACTCATAAATATCTTATAAACAACGCAGTAAACCAGCGGATATCTAAAGTGATTTAATTCTCCATTCGTTTACCGATACCCTGATATTTTACCGACATGTATGTCCTACGGACAAAATATTTATTATCTTATCTTATCTTGAATTCTATGGAACTTATTCGGGGGTTTTCCCCAAATTACTCCTATGGAGTATTTCAGCAAATCATAAAATGGTTTTAATTATTAACTCATTCAAGAAATTTGCCTTCTTTGTTAATATTGAAAAAAAAGCTGCTCCTTTTACAGAAGCAGCTTTTTACGTATTTGCTATCAGCGATCGTAATTTATCAGAAAGGCAAACCGCCATCCTCACCTTCAGCCGGTGCAAAATTTGATGACATTTCAGCTTCCGGAGCCTGAACAGCAGGTGTTTGTTGCGGAGCCGGAGCTGCGGCTGCTGCCTGATAAGATGATTCCTGACCATCAGGTCTTCTGCCTAATAACTGAATGGATTCGGCATAAATTTCAGTCGTGTATCTTTTGATACCATCTTTCTCCCACGAACGGGTTTGGATTTTCCCTTCAATGTAAAGCTGACTTCCTTTTTTGATGTATTTTTCGGCCAGTTCAGCCAATCCGCGCCAGGCAACGATGTTGTGCCATTCGGTTTTGTCGGGTACCTGAGTGCCATTTTGCATGGTGTACCCTCTTTCGGTTGTTGCAAGTGTAAAATTGGCAACTCCCACATTTTTGTCAATGTAGCGTACTTCAGGATCTTTTCCCACATTACCTACTAAAATCACTTTGTTTACAGACATAAATTTTTGTTTTTAAGGTTGATAACTAAAAATAACCCTGTAAAAGTAGTTATTATCCTGTTATCAACCAATATAATATTGATGATAATTTCTTAAAAAATCCAAAATCCACTATTCCCGATTAAGCTGTGCGGAAACATGAATTTATTTTGCGGCAATTGTTTCAATTTCGACCAGAGCACCCAATGGCAAGTCCTTGATAGCAAAGGCAGAGCGGGCAGGGCAATCCTCTTTGAAATACTGTTTATACACTTCATTCATGGCAGCAAAATAGCTGATATCAGCTAAAAATACGGTGTTTTTTACAACATTTTCAAGTGTGCAGCCGGCCGCATTCAGGATAGCCATGATATTTTTGATTACCTGATCGGTCTGACCGGTAACATCAGTAGCCACAATTTTTCCTGCTGATGGCAAAATAGGAAGTTGTCCGGATACGAATACAAAACCGTTGGCTTCTACAGCGTGACTATACGGACCAATGGCTGCAGGAGCATCCGGGGAAGAAATAATTCTTTTCATTTGTTTATAATTAGCCCCCTAACCCCTGATGGGGATAGTGAGAAGTTTGTAAAATTCATAATCTTCTCCTTGTGAGTCCGGATTTTAACTTTGGACTTTTAAGAACCGAATAATTCCGGATAAAAATTAATAAGTGCAAATATAATATTAGTTGGGGATTAAATGTGGAATTGTTGATAAAATTTTCTAACGGATTCAATTGATATATTTCTGAAAACGTTTGCACAACAAATATCACTGATTTATTGAAGTTTAGTAGTTTGATTGTACTTCCGGGTTTAATTTTGGAATCTCAAACCCTATAAAATTATCAAACATGAAGAAAATTATTACTTTTTTATTTGTTTTACTTATGACTGCTGCTTCGGTTTATGCAGTTGATTTAACTGTTACCGGAGGTTTTCCTGCTAATGTGTGGAACAATAACAATCCGGATTATAAAATGGCAGAGATTGGTACTACCGGTATTTACATGCTGGAAAAAACCTTACCTGCAGGGACTTACGAATTTAAAGTGTTTTATTCCGGCACATGGAATGGCGCCTCCTCAGGTGATAACCGTGTGATAGTGCTGGATGCTGAAAAAACAGTGAAGTTTTATGCCAAAGATGATGCAGGAACGATTCGTTTTTATGCAGATGCCCAGCAGATTTATGTGATTGGTGCTGCAGTGGGTGGCTGGACTGCCGGCAATATGAAACTGATGACAAACGCGGCATCGGATGCATCTTACACCGCTGATGTGGTTGCTGGTGATTATAAAATTGTGGTGAAGGATAAAAACAACAATATTGTCTGGAATGATATCACACCCAATAACAAAAATGTTCCGGGTACCGGCAATTTTACGTTAAAACTTGATTTTGCTACTTTTGTGGTTACTACAACTGCCAATAATGAACCCGAACCATCTTTAAGTTCATTGTCCGATTCCTATATTTTTGTTGGTGCAGATCCCGCTGCAGCGACCTGGTACAATGCCAATGCTACCTTCCAGACCGAAAACTTTCATAACAAGAACTTAGGTTCGGTAACTGCACCCATCTTTTTGGGCGGAGAAATCAAAACAGCACCCGTATTGGAGGGAACTGTGACAGTGAAAATGTTTTATCAGATTGATGATCTGACGGTTAATGAGCTTGTATTGCCATTTAATGAAACAGCTTCCGGTAAATCGAAATGGAAAAGCACTGCAGGTACCAATGTGTTCACAGGTGCAAGTCTGGTGAACGGAAATACTTATTCCCTGAAAGTATGGTTCAATGCCACGGATGGTACCAGTACCTTGTGGGACAGCAACAATATGGCAAATTATGTGGCAAGCTTTATTTATGATGTCGGAACTTCTGTTGCCGGTCAGTATTCTGTTGTCAATCGTATTTATACCGGTGAAAATTCAATCTCTGCTGATTTAAAGGGTGCAGCCAATGTACAGTTGTATAATATTGCCGGACAATTATTGCAAAATCAGCAGGTTGATGACAAATTTGAGATGCATGTTAAATCCGGTGTATATATTTTAAAAATTGATGGCGAATCATTTAAAGTTGTGGTGAAGTAAATGAAACTTTTCATTTTTGCCATTTTGCTAATCACATTTTCCGTGTTCGGAATTGCACAAGACAGTTTGCCTGAAGTCAGTTCGGGCAAATTGTTTCGCATTGAAAACTTCAATTCGGAATTTGTATCAGCGAGGAATATAGATGTTTGGTTTCCTGCACATTACGATGGCAGCAAAAAGTTCGCAGTGCTGTATATGCACGATGGTCAGATGCTTTACGATGCAGCAACGACCTGGAACAAACAAGCCTGGGATGTGGATGATGTCGGGGCTGCTTTGATGGCTCAGGGCATCGTGAAGGATTTTATTGTGGTGGGAATCTGGAACGGCGGGGCGACCAGACATGCCGATTATTTTCCACAGAAACCATTTGAGAAACTTTCAAATGCAGATAAAGAATTTGTAAACAAACAATTGCAATCAGCTGGAAGGACAAAGGAAAGTTTCAGACCTCAATCGGATAACTATCTGAAATTCATAGTCAAAGAATTAAAACCCTACATCGATAAAACCTATTCGGTTTATAGTAATCAGAAAAATACTTTTATTGCGGGGAGCAGCATGGGGGGACTGATTTCCATGTATGCGATCTGCGAATATCCGAATATTTTTGGTGGAGCTGCCTGTTTGTCAACCCATTGGGTAGGAACATTTGCTTTGGAAAATAATCCTGTTCCGGATGCATTCATTCAGTATCTGCGTAAAAAACTCCCATCGCCCAAGAATCACAGGATTTATTTTGATTGTGGCGACCAAACCTTAGATGCTTTGTATCCTGCCATTCAAAACAAAGTGGATGAAGTGATGAAAATGAAGTCGTTTACAGCCAAAAACTGGATGACGCAATATTTTCCCGGGGAGGACCACAGTGAGAAGGCCTGGAAAAAGCGCTTACATATTCCGCTACAGTTTTTTCTTGAAATTCCCGAAAAAGACTGAGTATATTTTACAATCATTTTAAACAATACTGAGACTGGTAACTTTTTGAGATTGCCGTATTTTTTTTTACCTTTGCATTCCAAAATTTTTAATACGGGAGCATATTCCTCCGTAAATATATTTTATTCAAAAACATGGAATTAGCAAGTAAGTACAACCCGACCGACATAGAGTCGAAATGGTATCAGTATTGGTTAGAGAATGGATTTTTCAGTTCTAAACCTGATGGACGTGAGCCTTATACTGTCGTCATTCCTCCTCCCAATGTTACCGGTGTGCTGCACATGGGCCATATGCTGAATAATACGATTCAGGATGTGTTGGTTCGTCGTGCCCGCATGCAGGGTAAAAATGCCTGTTGGGTGCCCGGTACCGATCATGCGTCGATTGCTACTGAAGCGAAAGTAGTGGCAAAATTAGCATCCGAAGGAATTAAAAAAACAGATTTAACCCGCGATGCTTTTCTGGAACATGCCTGGGACTGGACCCACAAACATGGCGGTATTATTCTGGAGCAGTTGAAAAAACTGGGTGCTTCCTGCGATTGGGACAGAACCGCTTTCACCATGGATGAACCCCGTTCGGAAAGTGTTTATAAAGTTTTTGTGGATTTGTATAATAAAGGCCTGATTTACCGTGGAGTACGCATGGTAAACTGGGATCCGAAGGCGCTGACTGCTTTATCAGATGAAGAGGTTATTCATAAAGAAATTAACGGAAAACTTTTCTACCTGCGTTATAAAATAGCGGGTGAGGATGGCTTTGCTGTTGTG
>JBILFS010000040.1:0-9421 GCA_044351455.1 Paludibacter sp.
TGTAGCTACACCTTTTTCAAAGAAATCTTTAAGTTTATCAACAGATCCGTAATATTTGGTAATAGTATCATTCAGGGCCTGAGAAATTTTACTTTTTGCAGGAGAAGTAATGATACTCCAGAAAAAAGTGTGATTATAATGACCGCCACCGTTATTTCTTACAGTGGTTTTAATATCAGCTGGTAATTCATTAAATCCTTTCAGAAGATCTGAAATAGATTTTGTCTTCAAATCCGGATATTTTGCTAACGCATCATTCAGATTTTTCACATAATTTCCATGATGATTTGCATAGTGAATTCTCATGGTTACACTATCGATAAAAGGCTCAAGATCAGCATAAGCATAATTCAGCTTTGGTAAAGTGTGTTGAGCCGAAACTGAAATTACAGCAAGTGCTAATGCTGCAAAAACTAAATTGATTTTTCTTTTCATAAATTGAATTTTTAATATATTGTTTGTTGATTTTTTTACAAAAAAACAAAAAAAATCAGATTAAGTTGCTATATAACGAATATATTAACTTATTTTTATATTTTAGCATGTGGATTGATGTACTTTTCAGGCAAAAATTCCGTTATTTTATGTAATTTTGCCCTACTAAAATAAAACTTCAACATGATTGACTATATACGTGGTGAACTAACCGAACTGAATCCTACCTATGCAATTGTCGAAACCGGCGGTGTGGGTTATTGTATTCACATTGCATTGCCTGTTTTTTCGGCAATCAGCGACAAAAAACAAGTGAAACTTTTCATTCATGAGGCTATCAGGGAAGATGCTCATGTGCTTTATGGATTCATAACGATAGCTGAGAGACAGCTTTTTTTAGCGCTGATTTCTGTTTCAGGCATAGGTGCTAATACTGCCAGGATGATTATGTCGTCGTATTCAGCTGCTGAAATTCAGCAAATGATTGCTACTGCCAATGTTGCTGCCCTGAGTTCTATCAAGGGGATTGGTGCCAAAACTGCCCAGAGAATCATTGTTGATTTGAAGGATAAAATTCTGAAAATTAATCCATCTGAGAACAATATAAATACAATATTCCCCGTTTCTTCACCAATAAGGGATGAAGCTATTTCGGCGCTTGTAATGTTAGGATTTGCTGCTGCTGTGTCTCAGAAAGCGGTCGACAATATTCTGAAATCAAGTCCTGATATGCCTGTTGAACAGTTAATCAAAACTGCATTAAAAAATATTTGAACCAGTTCTAATGATTCAAAGATCAAAATTTTTCCTGCTATTTATTTTTGTACTGTTCATTTTCGGAACTGTATCGGGTGACTTTTTTGTCAATCCTGAACAGATATTTCAATCTAATCTTCAGGAAAAACCTGTGGAAAAGGGTTCTGTAGATAAGAAAAACACAAATGAAAGCACAAAATTTCCCATCAAAAAAACTTCTCAGGAAAATATTGACGATTTAAACAAAAAACTACCTTTAGATGCTCCACTACCCGACAATGTTAAAACATCGGTGGAATATGATATCAAAACGGGAAATTATGTCATGAGAACTAAAGTTGGTGAAACTGAAATTGCCACCCCTTTTTCCATGACTGGTCAGGAATATCTGAAGTACTCAGAAAAAAATGAAATCGGACAGTATTGGAAAGAACTGAATGCCAAAGCAGGTAGAAACAACGAGGATAAGTTTTCGATCACGGATATCAAATTCAATATTGGAAAACTTGATAAAATTTTCGGACCGGGTGGTGCACAGATCAGAACGCAGGGTTCGGCAGAACTTATTTTTGGCATTAAAAATAACCGGCTCGACAATCCTGCGCTCACCGAAAGAATGCGTTCAACAACCAATTTCATGTTTGATGAAAAAATTCAGCTGAATGTGAATGCCACGGTGGGTGATAAAATCAATTTCAATATGAACTACAACACGGAATCCACTTTCGATTTCGATCAGAAGATGTTGAAAATGAACTACAAAGGCAATGAGGATGACATCGTAAGAAGTATTCAGGCCGGTAATGTAAGCATGCAATTAAACAGTGCCCTGATTTCAGGTAGCACTGCTCTCTTCGGATTACGCACCGATTTACAGTTTGGAAAATTGAGTATTTCTGCAATTGCTTCTCAACAGGAATCAGAAACTAAAACGGTAAGTTCACGGGGTGGTGCACAGAAAACTGCTTTCGAAGTCAATATTGATGAATATGACGAGAACCGGCATTTTTTGATCAGTCATTATTTCCGGGATAACTTTGAAAATGCCATGTCGAAACTTCCTTTCGTTGCTTCCGGTATTACCATCAACAGAATTGAAGTTTGGGTCACAAATAAACGGGCGAACTATGACCAGGCCAGGAATATTGTGGCTTTCATGGATTTAGGTGAAAATAAAAGAATAGATAACCCGTTTTGGTTGCCCTCATCGGGTGTTATCCTGCCATCTAATGCTTCGAACAATCTCTATAATTCAATCAAGGATATTGATGGACTGCGGGATATCAGATTAACTAACAAAGTATTATCAGATAACTTTGGTGCTTCGGGTATTTCAGGAGGCGAGGATTATGAAAAAATTGAAAGTGCACGTCGACTTGAACCAACTGAGTATAGTTTCAATCCGGGTATTGGAATGCTTTCTCTGAGAAGTGCTCTTAATCCGGATGAAGTGTTGGGTGTCGCATTTGAATATACTTATGGAGGTCAGACTTTCCAGGTGGGTGAATTTTCCACAGACCCTGTTCAGGCTCCGAATGCCCTGATTGTCAAATTATTAAAGGGTACTTCTCAGTCGCCACAATTGGCCATCTGGGATTTGATGATGAAGAATGTGTATTATCTGGGGGCTATGCAGATTCAGAAAGAGAATTTTGAACTGAATATCCTTTACAAAAATGATTCTATTGGTACTCGACTGAGATATCTTTCAGAAGGAAAACTCAAAAATCAACTACTGCTTCGGGTGATGAATCTCGACAGACTCGATCCCCGCGAGAATCCGAAACCTGATGGACAGTTTGACTATGTCGAAAATTATACTGCATATTCAACGGCAGGAAAAATCATGTTCCCGGTATTGGAACCATTTGGAAGTCATCTGAAGAAAATGATTGGGGATGATAAGCTGGCTGATAAATACATTTTCGAAGAATTATACGATTCTACGCTTGTTATTGCCCAGGAACTCAGTGAGAAGAACAAATTCATCATTGCAGGAGAATATAAAGCCGGAAGTGGATCTGAAATCAGACTGAATGCCATGAATGTGCCAAGGGGTTCGGTAACAGTAACGGCAGGTGGCGCAACACTGACTGAAAATGTGGATTATATCGTGGATTATACGATGGGTACTGTGAACGTCATCAATCAGTCTATTCTGGAATCCGGAACTCCTGTCAATGTGAAACTGGAAAACCAGTCGATGTTTAACATGCAGCGAAAGAGTCTGCTCGGAACACATCTCGAATATAAATTCAGTAATGATTTTACGGTGGGTGGTACCATCATGCATCTATCAGAAATGCCATTAACCACCAAGGTAAATACAGGCAACGAACCCATTTCCAATACCATCTGGGGATTCAACACTGCATGGCGTACCGAGTCGCAATGGCTCACCAATATGCTCGACAAATTGCCTTTTGTAAACGCTACTGCCCCATCAACCCTGGCTGTTAATGCAGAATTTGCACAATTAAATCCCGGTCACCACCGCTATGTGGGGGAAGATGGTTATGCATACCTCGACGATTTTGAATCCACCAAATCAACCATCGACATTCATTATCCAATCAACTGGTCATTGGCAAGTACGCCTTTTAACAATACTGCTTCTGTCCTTTTCCCTGAAGCATCTCTTTCCAATTCAATAGAATATGGGAAAAACAGGGCATTATTATCCTGGTATTATGTTGATCCTGTTTTGAATGAATCGAAACCATCAACACCTCCCAATCTGAGAAATAATCCTGAGTCGATGTCGAACCATTATACACGAAAAGTTTACATCCAGGAAATTTTCCCTAACAGAGAAACCCCTTCAACCATTACGGCAACACAATCCGTAATGAATCTATCCTTTTATCCAAACGAAAGAGGTCCGTATAATCTCGATGTTGATGGGATGGATGCCGATGGAAAACTGATGTTTCCGGAAAAACGCTGGGGTGGTATCATGAGAGAACTGGATGTAACCGATTTTGAAAGTTCGAATATTGAATACATTGAATTCTGGATGATGGATCCGTTCATCTATAAAACACCAGGTGATTTTGGTGGTGATTTGTATTTCAACCTGGGCGACATTAGCGAGGATGTTTTGAAAGATGGTAAGAAATTCTTTGAACACGGTATTCCGCTGGATGGAGATAATACTAAAGTTGAAAATACTATCTGGGGTATTGTGCCCAAAGTTCAGTCAACAATAACCGCATTTGACAACACAGCAGGTGCACGTGCAAAACAGGATATCGGATTGAATGGATTGAATGATGCAGACGAACAAATCCATCCGACCTACAAAAATTTCAGGGATGCTGTTTTGGCTAAAATTTCAGCCACAACCAGAAGTAAAATGGAAGCAGATCCTTTTTCTCCGCTAAACGACCCTGCAGGCGACAACTATCGCTTCTACAGAAATGAAGATTATGATGCACTCGAAGCTAATATCCTGACCCGATATAAGAGATATAATGGTTCGGAGGGCAATTCACCTGATGCAGCAGAAAGCAATGCAACTTATACCACAACTGCATCTTCTATGCCGGATGTGGAAGACGTGAACAGCGACAATACACTCAATGAGTATGAAAGATATTTTCAGTATAAAGTGAAAATCAGACCTGAAAACATGCAGGTTGGAGCAAATTATATCACGGATAAATATACAGCGAATGTGAAACTGGAAAACGGGAATATTGAACCCGTTACCTGGTATCAGTTTAAAATTCCATTGCGGGAACATACTGACAGGATTGGGAATATCCGGAATTTTAAATCAATCCGTTTTATCCGCATGTTCATGACCGATTTCAAAATGGAAAAACACCTGCGTTTTGCATCGCTGGATTTAGTAAGAGGCGAATGGAGAACTTACAATAAAGAATTGTATCTGAAGGATAAAAATCCAATTACAGATGCAAAATTAGATGTTCAGGCTGTCAATATTGAAGAAAATTCTGACAAAACACCGGTAAATTATGTAATGCCTCCGGGAATCAAAAGAGAAACCACTCCCGGACAAACCTCTGTGATTAAGCAGAATGAGCAATCAATGCTGATGAAAGTAACAGATTTATCACCTGGTGATGCCAGAGCCGTATACAAAAACACTTCATTTGATATGCGCCAGTACAAGAAAATTCAAATGTTTGTACATGCCGAAAAATTGATTGATGATACCAGAACACTCAACGACAATGATATCAGTTGCTTCATCCGTATCGGTTCTGATATGGTAAACAACTATTATGAATATGAAATACCGTTGAAATTAACTCCTCCGGGCACATACAGTTCCGAAAATTCTGCTGATCGTGATCAGGTTTGGAATCCTGCCAACAAATTTGATTTTACTTTGGAAAAACTTATCAATGTAAAACTGAAAAGAAATCAGGCGAAAGGAAGTAGTGCATCTGTCAATAATTTGCTTCCGTTTACTATTTTCGATGAAGATATGCCCGGCAACAGAATAACCATTGTTGGAAACCCTGCCGTTTCAGATATTGAAAATGTAATGATTGGTATCAGAAACAGAAGCAACGATGTGAAATCCGGAGAAATCTGGGTGAATGAATTCAGAATGTCGCAATTCAATGAAGAAAGTGGTCAGGCTGCACTTGCCAATGTTGCCCTCGGTTTATCAGACCTGGGTAATATTAATTTCTCAGGCAGGATGGAAACAGCAGGATTTGGTGGTCTGGAGAGCACCGTAACAGACAGGAGAATGGACAATTTATATCAGATGAACTTCTCCACAAACTTCGAAGTTGGAAGATTCCTTCCTCAGGAAGCTAAAGTTCAGATGCCTGTTTATTTCTCCTATACCAACGAAACACTCAGTCCGAAATACAATCCGCTCGACCAGGATGTGGAATTAAAAGAAAGTCTGGAATCCATGAATACACAGGTTCAAAAGGATTCATTATTATCAGTTTCTCAAACCATTCAAACAACAAAGAGTTTCAATATCGCATCAGCCAAGGTCAATATCAGAAGCAAAAAACCACAGTTCTACGATCCTGCCAATTTTGCATTCTCCTATTCATTTACTGAATCAAATCAATTCAGTCCGGAGGTCAAACAAAATCTTGTAAAACAGGAAAGAGGCTCCATGACCTACAATCATAGTTTTGGTGATGTAAGTTTCGAACCCTTCAAAAATTCAAAAAAATTAGAAAAACCTGCATTTAAATTAATCAAAGATTTCAATATAAATTATTTGCCATCGTCCATTGGTTTTAACACCAACCTGAGCAGACAATATTCCCAAATTGAACTCCGGGATTTTAATCAGGATCCGGGATTTCAGACAGATGCTTTGGATATCACTTTCAGTAAAGATTTTATGTGGAACAGGCAGTTTGATTTCAAATGGGATCTGACTAAAAATCTGAGGTTTAGTCTGAATACTGCAACCAATGCCACCATCGATGAACCCTATTATTCCCCCGAATTTGGCAAGGAATATTACGAACAATGGCGCGATTCTGTATGGAAAAATATTAAAACGCTGGGTACACCGTATACCTATCAACAGAATTTTACGGCATCCTGGACCATTCCGGTAAATAAAATCCCTTATCTTGAGTGGATTAGCTCAGTAAACACTTCATACAACAGCAATTATAACTGGAACCGGACAGCTGTATTAAACGATAGCAGTTACTACGGGAATATTGCCAACAGCATGCGTTCCTGGCAGGTTGATGGACAATTTAATTTTGAAACATTATACAATAAGTTCAAGTTCCTCAAGGATGTAAATGCCCGGTTTGCAGCGGCGCCACGTGCTCCCGGACAAATGCCCAAATTCACACCGAAAACATTTAATCAGGTTGTAATGCTCGAGACAGGTAAAAAGCAGGAAATAAAACACCGGCTTGGCAGTCAGAAAATGACCCTTACAGCCGTTGATAAAGCAGGAAATAAGATTGATGTTCGACATAAGTACATCGACAATGTAACAATAGAAATCAATCCTCTGGTCAATGCTGACAGCGTATCCATAACCTTACAAACCCTTGATCCTAATTATAAATCTACCGCAAGAAACATTACGGAAATCGCTGCTCGTGTATTGATGTCGGTTCGCAGGGCTTCCTTTACTTTCAGGGAAACAAGCAGTCTGGTTTTACCCGGATTTATTCCGAAACCCGCCATGTTTGGTCAGAATGAAAAAGATGGATTATTATCACCGGGCATTCCATTCACATTGGGTTTACACAACGAAAGCACCATCAATGAATTTGTTGATAAGGAATGGTTGTATATGGGTGAAGATGTAATTAATCCTGCATCTACGGCCTATACTTCCGATTTTGATTTGAAAGCCAGTCTGGAGCCAATCCCCGGATTAAAAATTGACCTCAATGCCAAAAGATACGTAGCATCCAATAAAACAATTCATTATATGTTCGATGGCATGCCATCAACTTTCAACGGAAGCTATAATATTACCCTGATGGCATTGGGTACAGCTTTCAAAGGAAGTGGCAATGCAGAAAATAATTACGAATCAGAGGTATTTAATAACTTCCTGGAAAACAGAGTCTTCTTTGCTGATAAACTGAATGCGATGTACCGGGGTACCGACTATCCATCGGTTGGATTCATGAATGGTAATCCGCTGGCAGGAAAAAAATTCGATACTTCTTTAGGAAAATATGAAAATTATTCTGCTGAAGTAATAATCCCATCCTTTATAGCTGCATACACAGGAAAAGATGTTGAAAAAACTGAAACTTCACCTTTTCTATCTTTAGCCAGTATACTTCCAAACTGGAGAATGAGCTATGACGGACTATCCAGAATTCCATGGGTGAAAGATAAGTTCAGATCCATCAGCATTACACATGCATATACGTGCAGGTACAGCATCGGGTCGTATACATCCTATTCAACATGGGTGGCTATGGATGAAAACAATGAACTGGGCTATATCAGAGATGTGCAAAACAACAATCCCATACCAGCGTCACCTTACGAAATTGCATCTGTAAGCCTCTCCGAACAATTCAGTCCGCTGATTGGCATTAACGCTGCCATGAAAAACAGCATGACAGCAAAACTGGAGTACAAGAAACAAAGAAATATTGCCCTCAATCTCTCCGGAAATCAGTTGGTAGATGCCAGTTCGGATGAATTTGTAATGGGAATTGGTTATGTGGTAAGCGACTTTGATGTGATTCTGAAACTGAAAAACAACCAACAATCGCGGGTTAAAAACGACTTAAAAATCAACGCAGATATTTCTTACAAAGACATTAAATCTCTGTTGAGGAAAATTGATGAAAACCTGACACAGGCTTCCAGTGGTAATAAATTGTTGACTATCAAAGTAATTGCCGACTATGTTTTCAGTTCAAAAGTGAATATTCAGGCATTCTACGACCGTCAGGTAAGTAAACCGCTAATTTCTTCTACATTCCCGGTATCATCCAGTAATTTTGGGGTTAGTTTTAAATTTATGTTGACGAGGTGATAGGGCTATGAGCATATCGGGAAAGAATATGGGCTTTACAAACCCATATTCACCAATTTCACCAACTTCAGAAACTCATGCCTGTTCCCTGATACATCATCATTGATGGTATTGCCTGCCATTTCGATGACCTGATTCAGGTTGATATTTCCGGCATGTTCCGATCTGGAAAGAAATTGTCCGAACATGGCAACTGCCAGGGCAAACCTGAAATCAGATGAAAACTCGTTCTTCATGTTGTCATTAACAGCCATTTCAATCTTTTTGCTGGTATCATCTTCCGGCAATTTATAACGAACTTTAACAGTCAGCAATTCATCTGAATTTTTAATTTGCATATTATCTGCAGTTTTGGAGTATTTCAAAGGATCAACCATAGGGACATCAAAAGGAATTATCTCATATAAAGCAGTAACCTGCTGTCCCATTCCCATTACACCCGCATCTTTCTTATCATTATTAAAATCTTCAGCGGCCAGCATGCCGGTTTCATAACCAATCAGTCTGTATCCGTTTACCTTTGAAGGATTAAATTCAACCTGCACTTTCACATCTTTTGCCATGGCAAACATATTACCGCAGAATTCATTTGTCACAGCATTTTGTGCTTCAAGTAAACTGTCGATATATGCATAATTTCCATGCCCTTTTAATGCCAGCGTTTTAACTTTTTTGTCCTTGAAGTTACCCATCCCATACCCGAAAATCGTAAGAAAAATATTGGATTTTGCTTTACATTTAATCAGG
>JBILFS010000041.1:0-9413 GCA_044351455.1 Paludibacter sp.
CAGGCAGAATATCAGCCAGATAGGAATTTCGCGACATGGTATAATGAAGATAATCCGACCGCCATTCGGCATCGAAAAAGAACTGATTCAAATCCCGGTGCGGTTGAGGTGCAGTTACCGATTCGTAAGGCGCACCATCCTTTGGAAGATGTTCCCACATGGACAATACGATACCTTTCCCGTTCCACCAGTCGAGGTAATGTTTTTTTGATTCGTCGAAGTTAATTTTCCAGTTTTTCATGATGTAATTGGAACCACAAAAGGAACAAAAGAAAGACTAAGGAAACACAAAAGCTTATACTAATAAATTCAAATATACCATTTGAAGCATTTAAATAAAATAATGACTATTTGCATGATTGCATATTTTCCCGATAAACCGGCTCCGGGAGCCTCCTATATCAAATACTGAAGTGCTATCCATTGGTATATCCCTTAAATATCAGGCAAAAATGATTTCAATAAAAAACTTTTGTGTTTCCTTAGTCTTCCTTTTGTTCCTTTTGTGGTTTAAAAAATTAATATTGAATTTTAATTACTTTCTCCATATCCATCTCGTCCGTGTTTTGCACCTCCTCCGGATACATCGGAACAGTGGCACCTGACTTCACAAAAACAGGCATTTCATCCAGCGGAACAGACACTTGTTTGAGCCATTGATTCCCTTTGAATTTCTCCTTCGAAAAGAAATGAACCCATTCTCCATCAGGTAAATAAATATCACGCAAACCTTTGCTATTCATCACAGGAGCAACGAGCATATCATCCCCGAAATAATACTGGTCGTCGATGTGGCGACACGTTTTATCCTCCGGATGGTGAAAATACAAAGCCCTCAGAAGAGGTAAACCCGATTCAATAGATTTTCTGCTTTGGTCTATGATATACGGAATAAGCGCATACCTCAGATTCCACCATTTTTTTATCAGCGCAGCAATTCCCGGAAAATGCCACGGTTCACGTTTGGAAGTTCCATGATAGCGGATATGCGATGAAAAAACGCCAAACTGCGTCCAGCGCATGTACAAATCTTCAGGAATTACTGCATTCATAAAATCAGGCACTCCGTGAAAACCAGGCACATCATGACTCCAGAAGGCAAAACCCGATAAACCAATTTGCAAACCACCCTTCAGCGAACCAGCCAGTCCATCCCAGGTTGCAGCCGAATCACCACCCCAATGCAGAGGAAAGCGCTGACAACCAGCCCAACCTGCCCTTGCCCAGATAATGCCATCACCGGTGACTTCTTTTGTGATTTCATAAGCCGCTTTCTGATACAGCAATGGATATAGATTATGCAGTTGAGCAGGTTTCATGGCATGATATTCGGCATCCACATGAATATCCTCCCCAAAATCAGCTTTGATGCAAGTCACACCCATTTCGAGCAGGTTCTTCAACAAACCTTTATACCATTGAGTAGCCTTGTCGTACGTAAAATCAATCGTTCCCGCATAATCCTGTACCGAAAAATTCGAACCTCCGGAGATTTTTCTTTCACTTTTACTGATGAATTGATTGGCATCAGCTTCTTCGTACTGTGCAGCCTGATAAGAGATATACGGCAATTGCCAGAGACTCACTTTAAAACCATTTTCCCTTAAATGATGAATAAATCCCTTTGGATCCGGGAAACGTTCCTTATTGAATTTCCATTCGCACAACCAATCCGTTTCGAACCATCCCGTATCCAGATGAATCACATCACAGGGATATTTCTCCGTCCTTAACCTGTCGCAGATTTCGTTTACTTCATCCGCAGAAAAATACGTCATACGACTCATCCAAACACCAAAACTCCACAATGGCGGCATTTGAGGGAATCCTGTTAACTGATGATATGACCTGATAATTTCAGCAGGCGAATCGCCTCCCAACAGGAACAAATCCAGCGCATCCTCATCTACAAGCATTTGTGCAGCGCGCGAGGAATGATCGGCCAATGAAAATTTAGCAAAAGAGGAAGTATGCAGAAAAAGTCCGTATCGTTCCGAGGAAAGATAAAATGGAATATTCTTGTAAGTACGGCGATTGTTCACCCCCTGACCATCCTGATTCCTCAGCTGGAAAGTCTTACCCGAGAGGTCCAGCTTCGTAAATCGTTCACCCGTACCAAAAAAAGCGGCATCAGGAGAAGTATGAAAAGCACAGGTAGTACGCACAGGCACCCCATCCTTTTCGACATAAGCCAGCGGAAAAGAATCGAATCTTCCGGGGGAAAAAACATCAAAAGAACTGAGAGCTACAGCGTTTTTACCATCAGGATAAAAAGTTATCTGAAGTGATTCTTCGGGGGCAGGCAACAAATCACTCCACCAGTCAACAGGACATTTCATCAGGTTGATTTCTGCCCTTTTAACACCTTTATCATCAACAATTTGATATCCATTTTCAAATTCTAAAACTGAAAGTACAGGATAACCGAAAGTCACATCCAACTGAAGCATTTCAGAAGATTCCGGAAGTTTGTCGTATGCAGAAAAATAAACACGTAATATTTTATCATTGAACGCCCTGATTCTCAGTATATGTTTTTTACAATCCACAGAAAAATCCGGTTTGATATCATTGGAATTCATCTGCAACTGAAACGGAATTTCAACATAAATTTCACCATTAACTACTGAAATATCAGTTGGTTTACAGGCGATCCACAGTCTTTCGTTTTCATTCAATGCCGGACTCAAATCCAGAAAGTCGAATAATTGATAATTGGTTTGTCTCATCACTAAAAATTAAATAGGCAGCCTCATTTTGAAGCATATTTTCTGTACTGCACCCACACCACTCCATCCGGTGCCTGTTCAATTCCCTCCTGATATGCGGCCATCATCCGGTTCCACTCCACCATTTCAGGATTATTTTCAACCGTTTTAGGATTCAGTTCATCCAGGGTTTTATCAGCAGGGATACGAATGATTAAGATCAATTGCCGACTGGTTCTGTAAACCAGCAATTGTTGAAAACCGGCATTGCAAAAACCCTGTGCAACCGCAGGCCAATCGACCGACTGACGGGCATGATACTCCATGTATTCACGTTGTTTGACGGTATCGGCCACCAGATTCGCTGTAAATATATAGTTATGGTTCTGATCAGACTGTACTGCTCCGCTGCAGTTTTTCGAATCAAATACATAAAAAGGTTTACTGAAGATCTTCACCACAGCTCCCGGAAATTTCTCATCCAGCTGAAGTTTCATTGCTTCAACCTTTTTGGGATTCAACAACAACAAACGATGATTTTCCCATTGATACACCTCTGAAGTATCAATATCAAACTCCTCCAGAAAATCTAAAAATGCCAGATCTGATATCCTGTAACCTGTATCAGTTATTTCAACAAGCGTTTTATAGTCTTCTTTTTCTGAAGAACAACCCAAAAACAGCAGGATAATTATCACCGGAAAAAACAGCCATTTCATTGTTTAAACATTTTTTTAAACAGACGAAAAAGCAAAATAAATGTACTGAAAAGGATTAAACGAAAAAGTCCCGGAATTTTCACTCCGGGACTTCACGCTTCAAAAATTTTCCTGAAACTTCAAAAACTATTCCTTTCTTAGTTTGACTGCATCCTGACCAAATTTCGCCACAAACAATCCTTTTGGCAACACAGAAAGGTTAAGCATATTTGTACCTGCCTGTAATTCAACAACATGCATTACTTGTCCATTGAGTGAAATAATTGCAAGTTTCCCTGCCTGTTTAACATTGAATGTACAAATATCCTTTACCGGATTGGGGTAAACACTTTGAATATCCTCAGACACAGGTTCAACATCCGTACTTTCAGCAATGGTTTTCAGCATCATATTGGCATCACTTTTCATCAGACTATTACCCAATTCAATTTTAATCTCTGCCACAGCCTCAGTAGTTTCAGCAACTACCGAATAATTTTCTGCTTTTACATTTACAAACTCATAGTTGCCAGCTTCGTCGGTAATCGTCCAGTTTGTAGGCACTCTCTTTGAATCCAGAAGTAACACAGGTATATTTGAAGCAGATTCATCAGTTACGCCTTTTCTTTCGTTATAGACTCCATCTTTAACGAAAACAGTATCTTTTTGATTTTGATTTTCGTAATTGAGTTTTCCGGTAATTTTGCCATCTCCTTCTTTTTTGGCATACTTGCGTAAAATAATCTGAATCTTTTGAACACTATCAGTTAATGTAACAAAATCTGCAGTTCTGAAATTCAGTTTATCTACATAGAAAGTAGGTAAATAGCCACTGATAACTCTTCTGTCGGGCACCACCAAAACAGTATATGAAGCATCTTTCAAGCCTTTAAATCTGAATTCTCCATCGACTACTTTAGAAGAAGCTACAGCTTTTTTATAACCTTTTGAATACATCACGGCGTAACCTGCACTCAGTAGAACAGAATCAGCCATGGCAATTCCTTTTAGTTCAACAAACTGATTTACGGGAGGAGGAGGTGGAGGTGTTACTGAAATTCTTTTAACACAGTTTGCATACCCGACAACACGACAATAGAAATCCTGTTTGGGATCCGGAGTTATTTTAGTCCCTCCAAACATTACTTCATCACCCGGCTTTAGTACAGCATCAGCTGTAATGGATGCAATTTTCCACAACTGAATTGCTGAACTTATTGGAGAGTATTCCTGAATGAATAATTGATTGCTGCATTCACCTTTTCCAATCACGATAACACCTTTCAAATTCATCACACATTCACCGGGAACTGAAACAATTTTATAGCAGTTCACAATATTGAAACAAGGTGCCTTGATACATTGAATTTCGGTTCCGTTAAATTTTATAACAGTACCGGGTTTAAGATAAATTTTATCCAAAATCTGATACAACCTGCCGGTTTTATCTTCCTGTATGATATTATTTCCTTCAGTAGAATTAATAATTTTTCCTGTTAAATCAGGGACACATTCAGGCACAACAGCTTTAGGTTTAACAGTTTTAACTAATTTTCCATCCAGATAAACATTGGTTGGTTCAGTAATTAATCCAAGATTGAGGCTTGTTTTAAACGTAGAAATAACCATTGTACAAACCCGTCCCATTGCAGGTATTTCTTTCAGTTTGATTTTGATAATTCCGGGAGCAACACTGTCTTTAACCAGGTAGTAATCAGGACAACCATCATTAGAGATGTATTTGTAAGTCATATAAACACTATCCTTCACGGATGGACTTTCAGGGTAGACATAAATCTCTCCTTTTGAAGGAAAAGCTTCGTTGGAAACATCCTGTGCATTTAAACTGCCAACTGTCAGGAATACAACAGAGGCAAGTAGCATAAGTAAAAATGATTTCTTCATACGAATAGTATTTTATGGTTTGATAATCAGGCAAATATATTGATATTAACCATGCAAATTAAAACAAATTTTTTCGAATAATCAATAATATTGATGAATATTTTTATTTAAATGTTGCATGGTGGTGGTTTTAACGTAGAGACGCCCTATAGGGCGTCTCTACAGATTCAATACGTAAACAATTTTTCATTATATTTGTATCAAAAATAAAAATGACAAATATTATTTCATACCGCATGATTCAATATTTCGGAAATGATGTTCGCAGAATCAATCATGCCCTGAAAGTATACGGATTTGCGACCTGCATTGCAAAGAATGAAAATCTATCTGAGAATGAATTATTCATAACCGATACCGTGGCAATTTTGCACGATATCGGTATAAAGAATGCGGAAATTAAATACAATTCTTCAGCTGGTCAGTATCAGGAACTGGAAGGACCTGAAGTGGCAAAGAGTTTATTAACTGACCTGAATCTCAATCCTGAAATACTGGAAAGAATTCTGTACATCATTGGCAACCACCATTCCTATCATAAAATTGATGGAACTGATTTTCAAATATTAGTCGAAGCCGATTTTTTGGTCAATATTGATGAAGACCAATTTGCGCCATCAGCCATCGAAAGCGTCCGGAAAAAATATTTCAAGACAAAAACCGGAATAGGGATTTTGAATGCGATGTTTGGAAAATAATTACAATCCCGGAATTATCAACGAAAATATTAAAATTGCCATACCCAAAATAAGAACCGCAATGGTTGTTTTGGTAACACCCTTCCATTCTTTCAGAATCACTCCCCAAACATTGCTGAAGGTTACATTCAGCGACATCAGGATACTCCAGGAGAAGGCCATCATGATAGGACTTTCAGTAAGGAAGCTTTTACCCAATGCCAGTCCGAAGAATTGCGAATACCACAGAACACCTGCAAGGGCAGAAAACAACACATTATTGGTGAATACCTTCCCTGAAACACCAAAATAATCCTTAATTGTTTTGTTTTTGATATTTTGGAAAATACAGTAAACGGCATTGGTAATGAACCCACCAAATGTAATCAATAAAATTGCGGGCAAACCGGCATAAAGTGCTTCAGCACCTAATCCTTCAGCTGCAACTCTGATTGGTTCGGCAGCTTCGAGTCCCAGACTGAAACAAGCCGACATCACACCGGCAAGTAATGCAACGAGTAAACCTTTGCCCAGTGCAAAATCTTTCACTGCAGCTTTCTTCTGTTCATCAGTCATGTTTTTAGCACGCAAACTTCCGGCATATCCAATAACAGCGATACCGGCAATGGCTACACTAACACCGATTAATAAAACAAGTCCTTCACCATGAAATAAATCTGTACCTACCATCAGAGCAGGAATCAACGTACCAAAAGCTGAACAAGTTCCGAGAGCAATGCTTTGTCCGAGCGCAACACCCAGATAACGCATGCTTAAACCGAATGTTAAACCTCCCACACCCCAGAGAGCACCAAAAAACATGGCTTTCAAGGCAGCGCCATCACCGGAGGAAATAATCTCCGAAAGTGTATGTCCTTCAGGAACAGCCAGTAAGGCACCCAGATATGGAAAAACAAGCCAGGCAAAGATACCCTGAACCAACCAGAAACTCTCCCATGCCCAGGATTTCACCTTTTTGATTGGCACATAGGAACTGCTTTGTCCCGCACTGCCCAGGGCAATGATTAATAAACCCAATAGTGTATTCATGTTTTGTATAATTTAAGATTTTTTTTTAACCACAAAAGGCACAAAAGGGAAACAAAAGGAAACACAAAAGAATTTCAAAATTTGAGTTAAATAAATAACAAAAATGAAAATTCTTAATGATTTACTTTTTTAAAAACAATTTACTATTTACCTTTTGTGTTCCCTTTTGTTTCCCTTTTGTGTCTTTTGTGGTATATATTATCAACTTGTGCCTTTGTGGTATATATTCTCAGCGTTTCGATGTCACATCCTGCTCATATTTCTGAATATCAGCAATATATGCATCACCTACAATCACACCTTTTTTAGCGCAGTAATAGTTATAAACGGCTCCCCACGGCATTGATTTAGCTTCTTCGAGCAGCGCCATTCTTTCGAAGTTCTGACCTTTGGCTTCAAACGCACGCAAAGTAGCAATTGGCTCCAATAATGCTTGCACCAAAGCTTTCTGAGTTGCACGTACACCCACCACATAAGCACCAACACGGTTGATGGAAGCATCGAAATAATCCAGACCAATATGCACTTTATCCACTGCTTCAGAACGTACAATTTCCTGAGCAATAGCCACAATTTCCTCATTCAAAGTAACCACATGATCACTATCCCAACGAATACCACGTGTTACGTGAAGCATCACTTCAGGAAGGAAAAGTAAAAGGGAAGAAATTTTATCTGAAATGATTTCAGTTGGATGGAAGTGACCGCCATCAAGCGTAACAATAATGTTATTTCTAACACCGTAACCCATGTAAAACTCATGAGAACCAACAGTATAACTTTCAGCACCAATACCAAAAAGTTTACTTTCGATACAATCAAGCATATACACGTCATTGGTTTTGTATTCGAAGATTTTATCCAGCGATTCCTTCAGGTTTTTACGGTAAGCCAAACGATTTACAGTAACATCTTTTGAACCATCAGGAATCCAGATATTGTGCATACATTTTGAGCCAAGCTGACGACCCATTTCTTCAGCAATTTTACGACTGCGGATAACATGGTCAATCCAGAATGCACGAATTTCGGGATCCGGATGAGAAAGCGTTAATCCATCTGCAGATTTATCATGAGAAAAACAAGTACAATTGAAATCCAGTTTGTAATTTTTCTCTTTAGCCCAATCTATCCAACTCTGGAAATGTTTGGGTTCAATTTCGTTTCTGTCCACAAATTTTCCACCGAAATCGCCATAAAATGCATGGATATTTACCCTGTGATCACCAGGAATCAATTCCATGGCTTTGTCAATATCGGCACGCAATTCTTCAATAGTACGTGCTTTTCCCGGATAGTTACCAGTTGTCTGAATACCTCCTGTAAGATTTCCATCAGGATTTTCGAAACCGGTTACATCATCCGCTTGCCAGCAATGTAGTGAGATGGGTAATTTATCTAACTGTGCCAGCGCTTTTTCTACGTCAACACCAATGGTAGCATACTGAGCCACCGCTAAATCATAAGCTTTTTGAATCTGTTCGTTCATGATATTAAATATTTAATTGTTTTAAATTTATGCTGTTACTGATAAAAATCTTTTGTAATAATGTTCCCATTCTGAAGTTTCTTCAGGTTTATATTCAATCAAATCAATCGATTCATTGATGCTGTTTCTCATCGATTGAATGTCGGTATATAATCCGATGGCTTTGGCCTGAACCATCACATTTCCGATGGCTGTGGCTTCAACGGGTCCGGCAATGACAGGAATACCGAGTGCATTGGCTGTAAACTGATTGAGCATGGCATTCTTGGATCCTCCACCGATAACATGCAGGTTTTCAATCGGGAAAGAAGCAAAATCTTTCAGACTTTCCAGCACCTGACGATATCTGAAGGCCAGACTTTCAAAAATACAACGGGTTATTTCTGCTCTTGTGCGTGGAATAACCTGACTTGTTTTCTCACAATAATGCTGAATTGCTTTTACCATGGATGCAGGATTTGCAAAATCAGGAGCATCAGGATTGATAAAACTGATGAACCCTTCTGCTTCTTTTGCATCTGCAATCAATTGAGGATAAGAATTTTCATCAGAATGACTACCCCACTCTGCCCTGCATCTTTCAAGCAGCCACATGCCACAAATATTCTTGAGGAAACGGATTGTACCTTCTATTCCGCCTTCGTTGGTAAAGTTAAGTCTGAAACTATCTTCATTGATTACCGGCGCTTCTGTTTCGATACCCATCAGCGACCAGGTACCGGAGCTGAGATATGCAAAATTTTGCGATAAAGCAGGTACAGCTGCCACAGCAGAACCAGTATCATGTCCCGCAACAGCAATCACTGGTACTGCTCCCAATCCTGTTTGTTTTTGAACATTCTCAGACAAAGTACCAATAATTTCTCCGGGAAACACAAACTTTCCA
>JBILFS010000150.1:0-5537 GCA_044351455.1 Paludibacter sp.
TTTATCCCACAAAACTGTTGCAAAATAGCAATACCAAAACCCACCAACAATGCGGGCAAGACGGCTACGCCCAGCAAATCGCGATAGCTTCCACTTTTGGCAATATGCTGCGCTAAAGAATTTTTTATATCACGCATTTCCTTTTCAATAAATGCCTGTTCGCCAATTTTGGTCAATACTTTATGAGCTTCCATATCGCGGTTGGCTTTTATTAACCAACGAGGTGTTTCAGGAATAAAAAACACACTTACAAAGAAAACAATAGCGGGTATGAGTGCCGAGCCAAACATCCAACGCCAGCTATCGGCATTGTTGGCATCGCCAAAATAGTAAGCGCTTATGGTGGCCATCAAAATCCCTAAAATGATTGTCAACTGATTGAGCGAAACCAACTTACCACGAGCATGTGCAGGAGCAATTTCGGCAATGTACATGGGCGACACCACCGAAGCAGCACCTACGCTTGCGCCTTGAATAAACCGCCACAAGCAAAGCATTTCGGCATTGGATGCCAAAGCCACACCTATTGCCGTGATTACCAGGAGCAGAGAAATAAATACCATCGTATTTTTTCGACCGTACTTGTTGGCAAACCAGGCAATTCCCAATGTGCCTGCCATGCATCCCAGCTCAAAAATGGCTACTGCCCAACCCAGCGAAAATCCCTGCAAGCTAAATTGCTTGGTAATAAATGGAATTACACCAGTAATAATACCAAGGTCGAAACCAAACAAAAGACCACCCATGGCTGCCACAAGACTTATAAAAACAACATACAGTTTATTATATGGATGTGCTACTGAAGGGGCGTGAATATCGATATTTTGTGAATTCATTGTTTAGAATATTAGAGTAAAGAACAAAGAGCAAAGAACAAAGATGAAAACAGACAACTATAAACTATAAACTGTCAACTATAAAGCTCCCGCTTCTTCTTTGGCAATTCTGCACCAGCGCACAGCATTCATGGGGTTATTGCCCAACGTGTGATTGTCTTTCATAATCAGTTCAACATTGCAATTACGTGTAGTGTAGAGGTCTTTGCGAATTTCGGCACGGATTACCGCCTCGTCAATGGTTGGCATGGCTAATGGTGTGGGCGACGGTTTCAGGCTCATTACATAGTTATTGCCCAGAAATTCGGCCATCTTTTCCCGATTCGCCCACGGGCTGGTGGATACACGGCGTAAGCGGGGAAATTTTTGCACTACATGCCAACGAATATCGAGCGGCTCGCAGCATCCGTAACAGTTTAATCCAAAACGTTCCATTATAGGCAGTTGATATGGAAAAATAAACTCTTCGAACATCTCTGGCGAGATACCTACTGTTTCCTGACTTTCGGCGAAACCCCACATATCCTTGGTACGCACATGTGCCGGATTAAAAACGGGCTGAGGTAGCTGGTTTGTCCAACCGAAACCACCCGAACCAACATACGTTCCTCCTGTATTGTCGGCAAGCAAATTATTCTTCTCCAAAAAATCGAGCATGTGTAATTTCGAATCGCGCAAAAAAGCCATCATGCGATGTACTTCATCCGGGTACAGCATCAGGTCCATCATCAGGTTCTCCAGTCCGCGTAGGTGAATAAAATCCATGGTCATGCCCAATGTCCACCACCACAACCCACGCAAACGCACTTGTAGTATGTCGCCCAATATCTCCTTAGCCACTTCCACTATTTCGTTGGTTTTAGCATAGTCAACTGTAATTTCAGGAAAATGCAGTTTATCTAAATCCACGGCATAGTCTTTTATAGGTGAATCCCAAACATGCGAACCGCCATCGCCACCCGAAGTATATACCTCGGAAAGTCCCCAACCACTATCGGTATAACTATAAGGCACATTGAAAAAAGGTTCAATAACGCGGTCATCCTGCATTTGTGTAGCCCAATAAATTTCCTTACGCAACCCCATTTCCCATACCCGGAAAAGTGGTTTTTCGCACAAAATCTGATCTTGGGTAATAATTTCGTTCCAACCATTTTCGGGGTCGCAAAACACCAACGGACGAACAGGTTGCAAATCGTTCAATTTAAACCAGAGTTTTTTCTTTTCGTCCTCGCGTGGATGTGCAGCCAATTCGGCCACCTGCTTAGCCAGTTCGCGTAATATTTCTTTTTCGCGGGCTGAATACCGAATATCACCTGCAATGCTGTGTGTCGTACTTATTCCCAGAGCTGTTTGCTCCATTGAAGCGTCTCTCATATTTCTTAAAGATTATTTTAATTTTATCATATTAAAAAACAACAAATCATTGAATGCATTTTTATCATCAACCGGATAGGATGGAGCTAAAAGAATTTTGCCTTTACCAAGTGTTATTGAACCTGCGAGTGTCAAGAGTTTATCGGGTCGCCAGAAAAAGGCACCGTAACTTTTTTGACTATAATTCGAGACAAATGGCTCAAAACCTATCGGGTCAGAAGGAGCTTCCCAGCTGTTGGTGCTGATACAACTTACTCCCTGATTTGACTGATTACCCATGAATTTCTCCAAATAGCCCCAGCCATTTCCGTTCCAATAGGGTTTTTGTTTGCCTCCCCAATAGCTAACCGGTTCTTTCAGAATACGTTTTTCATATAATAAATCAGCCCAATTTTGGTCAAATTTAAGGACTAAAGTTGCACCATTTTTCACCCACTTTATCATTTGGGCAGCTGTTTCTGAATCGGCCTGACCTGCAGCCAATATTACATCCGGTTTTTGGGTTTGACCGGAATATAAGCCGACAGTGGCTTTTGCTTCGGTAAGCACATCGTAAGCCGATTGCCACTGATAAACAACAATCTTTTTGCCTGCAATATCATTGGCGTATGAGGCTGGATTTTTAAGTAAAAACTGCTCGGTACCATTTGCCACTTCAAGATTTTTTTGAAACAATTTAGCTTCAAGAGTAATATAGCCACCTTTCCAACTTTCTGACAAAGGCACAGAAAGTGAGTCAATCAATGATTGAGTGTAGGCATCACCGCCAAGCACAACTACTGATTTTTGATACTGATAGTTGGTATATTGCCCATTACCATCTTTTATTTTTAATTGCAAATTATATTCTCCAGCGGCAAGTTTATTTTCATTGATTAATGATAGTTTAAATACCGCCGACTGTTTTGGCTCAAAATATTTACCATTCTGTCGGGTGATTGCTATTTGTAAAGGTCGTATCCAATAACTATAATCAGCAGCCGGACCTTTCAGATTTCTTCCTTCGTCGCAAATGGCAGAATACCAGGCCAAAAAATCATCTCCCAAACTTAAATCTGCACCACTCCAGCCATTTATAGCATAACCATCAGCGCTGTTATTGAGCATTATTGTCTGCCCCAAACGACCATCGGTGTACATTAATCCTCTTCCTGCCTGTACACTCAGGTCAGCTGGTGATTTGATAAATGGGTGATTCTTAAAGTCGTTTTGCACAAAGTAAGTTGCAGTTTTTTCACCCAAAGCCGACCAAGATTTATAATCGTAACCAATAGTATTTGAGGGATTTGCTAAGAGATAAAAATTGTCCGGCCCTGTATAGCAACGCACTTCACCCCAATGAATAATACTGCTATCATTTTTTGTTTTATGTGATTCTAAATCCTTTTCCTGAAAACGCGTTTCGGCTTCGATAGTATGGTCGTCTTGATAGTCAAGCCTCAACTTGTATTCGTAAGGTCGCAAGTGCGGTACAAATCCTGATTCGCCACCAAATTGTCCTCCGGACTGATTGGTTATCATGCGAGAATTGTCAATTTTTATCGCATTGTCAAAAATCCGTTTATGTGTTATGCTAACGGAATTTTGTTCGTTGGCAATATTATAAATCATAACCGAAGGTGAGTTTTTATCTCGTCGCATCATGCGGCTAAATTTTTCAATAGCAATATTTACAGGAAAATAGGTTTTCTCTTTCGGATCAGTCAGCACCCATGCCGGTGGCAGTAGCTCATCAATACCGGGAACACCTCCCGGCTCTTCGTAAATGCACAGACCCAGTTCATCTGCATATTTCAGCATCAATGGATCGCCGATGCGCCGATGCATACTCAAACAGTTCAATCCGATATTTTTAGCATTCTCCACACTTTTGCGAGCCATTTCAGGCGTAGCATAAAATCCTGTTTGCCAATAGAAATTCCAGTCAATTGCCGAACGAATCCGAATGCGCTTTCCGTTTAAGTAATAATTATGTTCTCCATTGTCGTTGGCTTTTGCTTCAAAAACCCGAAATCCGAACCGCACATCTTGTTGGTCGACTTCTTGATTATCAGATATTTTTATTCTGCAATAATACAAATTGGGATTATCTACATCCCAGCGTTTTGCATCAGGAACCGTTACATTTTGTCGGAAAAGAGTTTCCGAATTTGGTGTAATATCCACACTCCATGAAGTTGAAAAAACACTTTTACCTGTTGGATATGGAATGATTTCTGCTACCACATGAAGTGTTCGCTGACTTTGTTCTTTATTTGCAATAGTGAGTTGGAGTTCAATATTATTGGCATTAGCCGGTAAATTGTTTTTTACGAAAATGTCGGATATATAAACCTTATCCGTGGCTGTCAGACTAACATCACCGGCAATTCCACCAAAATCATGTCCCGGAACAAGTACATACTTCGAAGCCCAGGTGATATGATGTTCGTCCGACCAACCACGCTGACCACCCGGATTGGTAATCCGAAAAGCTATCCTGTTCTTCTGTCCCGCTTTTATATAATCCGAAATATCGCAAGTATAGGGAGTTTCGGCTATCACATCGTAACCGGCCAGTTTTTCATTTACATAAATTTCAATTCGTTGTCGGTACATTCCTACATACAGTCTGATTACTTTGTTTTTCCAGTCGGCAGGAAAATCGATTTCTTTCGAAAACCAACCGACTCCGTGATACCGCCATGAAGGATTCCCTTGCCCAAAAAGTTCTTCGAAGCAAGCAGGTATTTTGGCAACAATTCCTTTCGTAGAAAATAACGGGTCCCACCCACAGCTTGGACTATTGACTGGTAATTTTGTAATATCCAACTGTTGAGGAAGATAAAGCGAATCAGTTTTCCAAACAGCGGTGCTATCGAGCCACACACGCCAGCCATTTCCGGCAAGATGAAGTGTTTGCCTATTATTTTGAGCAGTAACACTTAACATGAACATTAATAACGAGATAGTAACAAGTTGCTTGAGTAACTTCATTGTTTGATTCGAATTGATAAGTTTGAAATTATGCATTATCTTAAAGTTATTTTGATTTTCTGATTATTTGTTTGAATATAAAAATCCCCCTTCTCCAAAATTGTTTTTCCACTTCCATCCACAAAACTTAAATCACGTTTAGGGTCAATATTGAACGCAAATGTGGATTCCTGTCCTGCTTTAATTTCTCTTTTCTCAAAGTGTTTTAGCCTTTTATTCGGTTGTGTAATGCTTGCAACAGGGTCGGATACGTACCAAAACGCTATTTCCTGACCATCAACACCGGAAGTGTTTTTTACTTTTACTTCAACAGTAATTTGCTCATTTTCGGTAAACGTATTTTTAGAA
>JBILFS010000005.1:0-20988 GCA_044351455.1 Paludibacter sp.
ATGACCAAACCAATACATAGGTTCGTTTTTCACATCCTGATATTGTCCGTTCCAATCTTTGGAGGAGCTGCGGGCGTTAGGGCGCATGTTATAATAGGTTGGAATCTGCCCTGTTACTTTCGGGAACGTAATATCCAACCGTCCCGAAGGATTAAGTCGACCTGAAATTATTCCTGCAAATGGATTTCCACCAAAATTTCCCGGCTGCCACACTTCAAGAATGGCATCGGCAAGTGGTTCAAATCGAATAAGTTCCAATGGACGTCCGTTAGAAAGTACCAAAACTATTGGCTTTCCTGCCAATTTTAGTTTCGTAGTCAATTTTTCCTGAATTTCAGGTAATGCAATAGAAGCTCGCGAAGCATTTTCGCCACTCCAAACTCGTTTTTCGCCCAAACACAAAATAATCACATCGGATTGAGCAGCAATATTTAGTGCATTCACAAAATCAGACTCATCTGTTCCTTCAAAATCGCAACCTTTTGTATAAGTAATTTCGACTTTGTTTTGAAACTCATTTTGTAATCCTTCTAATAAGCTGATTGTATTTTCCGGCTTTCCATTGCATGTCCACGAACCCATAATATTTTCCTGGTCTTTGGCAATCGGTCCAATCACTGCAATTTTTTTGATTTTAGCAGTTAATGGTAATGTGTTATTCTCATTTTTTAGTAAAACCATGGATTCTTCTGCACATTTTTCAGCAAGTTTCTGACTTTCAGGCAGTAAATATCGATTTTCTTCTGCAATTTCGTCAACATAAGGATTATCAAATAATCCTAAGCGGAACTTCACACGCAAAATCCGACGAACAGCATCGTCAATTCGGCTCATTTGGACTTCCTTTTGTTTGATTTTTTCAGGTAAATACTTCGCATAAATTTCATCGTTCATATCCATTTCGACACCGGCATTTACTGCTTTAACACCTGCATCTGCACTATCGGCAGCATAGCCCTGATTTATTAATTGAAATACAGATTTCCAGTCCGAAACCACAAAACCATCGTGTTTCCACTGATTTTTCAGCACTTCGGTTAAGGTATAATGATTGGCAGAAGCCGGAATACCTGTAATATCGTTGAACGCACTCATTAAGGTTTGAGCACCAGCTTCAACACCGGCTTTGTATGGAGGCATAAAGGTTTCCCAAAGTGTAAGCGGTGATACATCAGTTGCATGATAATCTCGTCCTCCTTCCGAAATACTATAACCTATAAAATGTTTCAGACAAGCTGATATTGAGTATTTATCCAAAAGCTTTTCGCCCTGATAACCTTTTACTGCTGCCACACAAAATTGCGAATTGCTGTAAGTATCTTCGCCGTAAGCTTCAGCTACCCGTCCCCAACGCGGGTCGCGTGCTACATCAATCATGGGCGAGAAAGTCCATTTTATACCTGACAATGAAGCTTCCTTGGCTGCAATTACACAAGATAGGCGAGTCAATTCAGGATTCCAAGTGCAACCCTGCGCCAATGGAATTGGGAAAATGGTTCGAAAGCCATGAATCACATCCATACCGAGCAAAACAGGAATTCCTAAGCGTGATTGTTCAATAGCCTTACGTTGAATATCATTTGCAAAATGGGGATCGTTGCTGAAATTAATAAATGAACCAGTCAATGGAGAATAATTTCGCTTATCCAGTTCAGCATTATTTGCGTTATTATTTTGACCAATAATGCGTTGCGTCATCTGCTCTAACTTTTCAGTGAGCGTCATTCGTTTAAGCAAATCCTCTACCCGCTTTTCAATCAGTGCTGATGGGGTTTTATACAATGGTTTTGCCGATTGTGCAAAAGTTTTGGATAATAATAAAACGATTATATTCAACAAAATAATTGCTCGCCTCATAAACAGATTATTAAAAAAAATTACTTTAAAAGCTTATACACTTCGGTACCGGCCAATAAGAAAGAACCCACACCATACACTTCACTGTTTTCGCGCTTGGTGGCTCCGGGTTCAGCTCCAATAGCTTGTGCCCAACCGAGTTTTCCATCCGCTTCGATGGCACTTACCAAAGCTTTCCAGCCTTTCAATGCAATGGGAGTATATTTTTTCTTATCCAAATATCCGTGATTTATTCCCCAGGCTATGGCATACGTCATAAATCCGGTAGAGCTTGTTTCGGGCACAGGATAAGCATTCGGGTCAAGTAGGCTGGCTGTCCAAAATCCATCTTTGCCTTGTAAGGTCGCTATCTTGGTGGTCATTTCTTTGAATGTCTGAATATATTTTGCACGATAAGGGTCGCTTTCGGGGGTGTTGGTAATAATATTTGCCAATCCACCAACAACCCAGCCGTTGCCACGCGCCCAGTAAACCTGCTTGCCGTTTTTTTCTTTTTTCCCTTTGAAATTGGTATCGCGCAAAAACAAACTATCGGCTTTCACATACAAGGTATCGTAAGTTACATCCAATTCTTTTTCGGCAAACCGACGGTACGAATCATCGCCCGTGATGTTCGATAAACTATAATACACCGGTGGAGCCATAAAAATGGCATCGCACCAACTCCAACGGTCCTGATTGCCTTTTACGTTCATCTGAAGCGGCACCTGAGGCAGATTTTTCATAATGTATTGCAGGCGTTCCACGGTTGGAGCTATCATTTCAGGCTGTTTGTATTTTTTATAAAGTTCTAAATACATGCGACTTACACAAATGTCATCGCCAAAGAATATATTTTTTGCGGGTTTCCACTTGAGTTCTTCGCCAATTCCTTTCAAAAAATTCCAGTATTTTTCGTCTTTACTCAGTTTGGCCCATTCTACCATTCCCACATAGAGTGCACCTTGAGTCCATTCATCTTTCAGGTAAGCATTTTTCCATTGTCCCTGCCTTTTAACTGATTCTTCGAAAGTGGAAATTTGCCAATCGGCAACTTTTTTCAGGTCTTTTTTTATTTCTTTTTTTGAAATAGCATAAGCCGGAATACTGCAAATAATTAGTAAAATTGCAATTGATTTTAATCTAATGTTCATAATATATTTAATTGATTGTTTTGTGTTTAGAGCTCCACACTATTAACTTCGCGATATTTTCAATTTTCTTAATTTTCTATTTTCTTCATCATCACATCACCATATCATCACATCACCACATCTGTTGTCCGTTGTCTATCGTCTTCCCTATTCATTTCCACTCTGAAAGTGCGCGTTTGAATTTTGTTGATTTGATTTTTGAAGGAATAAATTTCGTACACACAGTTTGTTTGCTGTTTGGTTTCAGCACCATTTCGAATCCAAAAAGGGTTTTACCTTCGTTGGGTGCATCAAATTCGTTCGGCGATTTGGTACTCCATGTTTTGACTTGAATCGGAGCAGTGGTTTCGAATTTTACCAGCATTTTTTTGCCGTTTAACGTTAATTCAACAGTTTTTTTACCTTTAATTTTTACCTGAGCTTCAGTCAAAGTAGTCCAGCGAACAGTGTCGGTTTTGTTTAGGGTTGCTATTTCGTCCTGTATAACAACAAATTGTTCATTCACAATGGCTACACCTCGCTTTACACTTTTCAACTGATTATCGTAGACTTTTGATAAATCGGAAATGGCAAACATGAAATTTGGTTCAAAACCACTTTGTTCAATTCCTGCTTTTCCTTTTACGTTTTGAAATTTGCCATTAACCGCTAATGTGTTGTGTGCTAAATTATTGTACCTAAACACATTCCAACGGGTTGATTCCTGCGACAAATTCCAAAGATTAATGCCCTTCGATTCCAGCGAATTGTAATTTTGCATACCAAAATCCGAAGCCCATCGTTCACCTACAGCATCTATTACAAACGAGCCCACATCCATGTGTCCGTGATTTGAACCAGCCGAACCAGTTTTAAATCCAAGATAAATGGCATTTTTATCAGTCCACGAAGTACGCATCAAACTCACAGGTGTTTCGCCTTTTCCTGTAAAACAAGTTGCTGCAGGAGCTGTAATTTTCCCCAAATCAATGTCCTTTCCCCAAATCATTAAAGCTGGCAACGTTCTGTCTTTACTAAACTGAACATACTTATTTTCCAACATCTGTTCAGGTGTCAATGGCGAACCATTTCCATCGGTAAGCGTTACAAACTGGTCTTTTTCGAGGTACGACTTTTCCACCCAAAGTAATGTCGGGTCGTTGAGTTGCGAAGCAAACCAAAACTGCGAAGCGTTCAAAATAGAATTTGGGATGCAATCCATATAATTGAAACTCTGTCCCGAAGTGCCAACCATGTGTTGCAGGTAATAGGGTGTTTTGTAAAAACCTTTAAAATCAGTCAGTTTCAAATCGTTGATACCACATTTTTGCAAAGCATCGAGCATAAAAATATTAAAAACAGTACCGTATTGCCAATACATATAGCCTTCGGCAAAAGCCCCATCAGGGTCGTAACTTTTCATCGGAACAGCTATAAGCTGAATGGAACGTTTCAGTATTTTTTCGGCTACATCTGACTGTTTATCAGCCATTGCCATAGCTGCATACACCATTCCTGCATTACAAACCTGACTCCAGTTGGTTGGATTATTAAACCTGTCAGCATATTTGGGTTCAAGTGCCGGTTCAATTGCTTTGGTCAAAAGCGCGTTTTCGATTATCACTTTTGATTCGGGCGACAAAAAATCGTACAACCAATCGTAACCAATAGATACGCCCATAGCCATTTCGGCAACACCCAGAAAATGAGGCGGTTGCCAATCACTGAATGCTGAAACAGCAAGCAATTCTTTTTCGGCACGTTGAGCATATTTCTTATCGCCTGAAATGCGGTATGTGTATGATAAATAAAAAATCCGGCGCAATGCCTCGCGGCTCACATCGAGCAACCGAACACCTTCGAGTTTACGTTCCAACACTGGTTTATCAAGCATATCGTCGGATGCTTTAACGATTGCCTGATGCATTTTTTCCAACGTTGGATTTAATGCAATTGCCTTTTGAATAGACTTTTCCTCCCCTTTGATTAGTAAAATACGGGGATGTTCCAATTCTGCAATTTTTGATGTATAGTTACCTTCTGAATACGTACAGACTGCATACAATGTAAGAATTATCGCGAAAAGTATTTTTTTCATTTTCGAATAAATTTATTGTTTTATGATTTTAGCAGTAAATCCTCCACCCGAAGCTAATTTTATTGTCAGTTTTTTGTCCGAAGATGTAAGTAATTTTTCCTTTTTGTAATCCGTTGCTACTTTATTGGCATTTACACCATCGCTAAAAAGTTCGATACTATAATTCCCTTTTCCAAGAAAATCCAGACCGACAGTCAAATCACGTGCATTCCAGTCAGTTATCCCACCAATATACCAGGTATCGTTCTTTTTTCTGGCAACTACAATGAACTCACCAACTTTTCCGTCGAGTACCACGGTTCTGTCCCACACAGTGGGAATTGCGGCAATAAACCCGGTACATTCGGATTCCTTTTCGTAATTTGTAGGGGAATCGCTAAGCATATTGAACGGCGACTCGAAAATAGTATAAAGTGCCAGTTGGTGGCAACGTGTACCCTGACTCATCGGTTCGGTATAAACGGGTACGTAATTACTTTTAACAGCATTGCGCATGGCTCCCTGCGTGTAATCCATGGGTCCGGCAAGCATACGGATAAAAGGAATGGTTACATCGTATTCCATTTGATCTACTACCTTCATCCACTTCATTTGTTCAAGTCCTGCAACTCCCTCATAATTAAGCACATTTGGAAAAGTACGTTGCAATCCTGTAGGTTTATATGCACCATGAAAATCAATCAACAATTTGTGTTTTGCAGCAACTTCGGCTAATCTGTTATAAAAACCAACCATAATCTGATCATCTCTGTCCATAAAATCGACTTTGAAACCTTTAATTCCCATTTCGGAAAAATGCCGGCAAACGCCTTCCATGTCTTTATTTACAGCAGCATAACCTGCCCAAAGTACAATTCCAACATTTTTTTGTTTTCCGTAACGAACAAGTTCGTTCAAATCAATTTCAGGTACAACCTGCATCATATCGGCTTTGCCTGTAACAGCCCAACCTTCATCTAAAATCACGTACTCAATCCCGTATTTCGATGCAAAATCGATATAATGTTTATAGGTTGCATTATTCACACCTGATTCAAAATCGACTCCCGAGATATTCCAGTCGTTCCACCAGTCCCAGGCCACTTTGCCGGGTTTTATCCACGAAATATCCTGCAAATTGCATTCATCGGCCAGTAAGTATACCAAATCATTATCTGCCAACTCTTTATCTTCAGCAGAAATGGCCATTATGCGCCACGGGAAATTGCGAGTTCCTTCGGATTTTGCAATAAAGTTTTCGCGTTCATTTACCAAAAACTGTAGGTTGTTGTGACCTCCCTGTGTCATTTTTTTTGGATAAGGAGCAAAAACCGCTTTCAATGCATTTTTATCGCTTGTTTTCTGTAAAAACATGCCCGGATAATCAAATAGATTCGCCTCAGTAATTACCACCTTTTTTCCATCTGCGGCTTGTTGCATGGCAGGTGTGAGTATAAGTCTGCCAGTATTAGTTTGCGATAATGGCTTCACTTCGTACCAGTTTTCGAATGAATTGAAATACTGTTGTTCAATGGGCACAGTGGGTTTAGTATTCGAAAATGCGGCATAAGTCAGATCGTCGGTTGCAAAATTAAAAACAGCCTCTTCATTAACTACAGTAATTGGATTTTTAAAAGCGGTTTCGAAACGATATGCGACACCTGAATTATAAGCTCTGAATTGGAGTGAGAAATTTCCTTTAAACTTAATTTTCAATACATTATACACTTCGTCAATACTATTTTTCTTGTAAAACGGAGATGAAATTTCACGTTTTACACTAAAAGTTGAGATGTTTAGCACTTTCGGATTTTCCCCTAAAGCACCATCATTAAGCTTCATCGAAAGAGATGAAGCATTCATAATCAAAGTTTTATTGTGACTCACTTGGTATGAAATTTTCTCTTTGTCGATTTGAACCGTGAGCTGAATTTGTCCGTCAGGTGATGACAGATGGTAGTTTTTTTGTGAATAAATTTGACCACAAAAAATCATTAGCAATATTAAAAAAAAATGTTTTTTCATCTGTTTATAATTTGTTTTTAAGTTGTCAGATGGAACTCACAAAACAAAATTTAATCATGCCCTTATGAGTCAAAATAGATTAAATTTTGTCATGTTCGTTTCATAAGATAATAATTTGATATACTGTTTTTATTTTCCGTTAAACTCGTGCAAAGCATCAATCATTGCCACAATATTTTCGACAGGCACATCGGCCTGAATATTGTGCACAGTATTAAATACAAAACCTCCATCCCGACTCAATATTTCGCACAAATTTAATACTTCTTTTCGAACATCCCCGGTTGTACCATAAGGTAATGTTCTCTGTGTATCGACACTTCCACCCCAGAAAGTTAGATGTTTACCGTATTTATCTTTTAATTCTTTAGGATTCATTCCTGCAGCACTTAACTGCACCGGATTTATTATATCGAATCCTGCTTCGATGAAGTTTTGCATGAAACCTTCTACAGCCCCGCACGAATGTTTAAAGGTTTTCCATTCCGTATTGGAATGAATCCAGTCATTAATCCTTTTGTAAAAAGGCAACCACAGGTCGTCGAATTGTTCCGGGGAACAAAAAGTTGAGTTTTGCGAGCCAAAATCGGTACCGCAAATAAATACAACATCAATATCGTTTCCAACCGCATTATATATTTTACTTAAATTTTCAATTGCTAACGCACTTTGTCGGTCGAAAACCTCCCGTATGTAATCGCTTCGCATAATAGTGCTGATATACCACTCCTCGATATTACGAATACCTTTGGGGTTCCTCAGATTCATTGCCGGAACCAGAGCAATATCGCCCAGAGCTGTGCCGCCAAGACTTGCCATAACTGCTTTGCCGGTGTTTTTAGCGCTGGCAACTTCCTGCTTCCAGTAATTGAGGGTTTCGTTGGTTATCTTTGAGAATTCTTCCAGATTATCTTCAACATTCAGATTTTCATCGTCAACAGGCATTTGTCGGTCAATTGCATCGAAAAAGTAACCGGATAAAGGCATTTTCGCAGATGCCCGAACGCTGGTGTCGCCATCAGGAAATGACAACAACTCCCCTTTTTCGTTGGTGATTGTCGAGAATTTCGAGGGAACCAAAACCTCCTGCCCCCAAAAGGTTTTGAAAAGTTTTAGCGGAGGATTATTGTTATATCCCAACAAGTTGTCTTCTCCCCACGCACCTGTAATATCAATTCCGGCAACATCCATTAAATCCTGCTCAACCAAACCAAGCATTTGATAAGGTTCGATAACGCGTACAGGTCGTTTTTCCAACCCGTAATAATTTCGAAGATTCTCCAGTGCCCTAACATGAATGCCGGTAACTGCATTTGACCCCATATCAAAAACAATTCTTTCGGGTTGTTTATGTGCTAAAGTCATTTTTAAAAGTTCTTTCGATGTCATATTGTGTATTTTTTATGATAGTATTCGTATTTGTTATTTATTCGACAATAATTACCGTTCGATTTTCTGTCGGTGCGCCTGTCGGATACCTGAGTATTTCGCTTTCAAGTTGGAATTCCAGATAATACGCAAAGTCTTTGTTTCTTAACTGCGATTTAGGAATTGTTACGCTATAAACTCCACGATTTATGTTTGTAAAATATAATTGTTGGTATATTTTTTTGCCTAATGTGGTATAGTATAACGAGCCGCTTTTTACTTTGCCGGAAGTCAACACCATTACTGTAACGTTAAAATCTTCCTTAGATTCCAAAACGGTACGTTTTGTAGGAACAACAAGTCGCGATTTTCCCTGATATGTCGTCATGAAATTTAATGTAGCCATAGGAGCTTCCAATATCTGGCTAAAAACAGAATCGTGCTTTGTAAGTAGTTGCTTGTTCTGTAGATTGTGCATCTCTAAGTTGGCTATGGTACCCAGTTCGCCCGGTGTATTTACTTTTGCTAACAGATAACTGTACATTTCGTTCCATATATCGCACGACAGCTTACGACGAGGAATCAGCTGAGTGTTGACAAGTTTCTTCTGAATCGTTTTTTCCTTTTCGTTCAATACAATGGTTATTATTGAATCGATTTCTCCTAATATACAACCTAACTCCGTCATCGACTTTTGATACCGAAATGTGTTTAGCCAATAGTCATAACGTTCAATATTCCCTGTACCTTTAACTTTGTTTTTGAGTGCTATAAGTTCATCGATAAAATAAAATTGCGATTTTATTTCTTGCCATTTTTGAGGGTTACTAAAAATATATCCCGGACTGAAATCGTGCCAATCAGCAGGTCTGTATAAGTTTGCTGTATGACAGTGTGCCTGTCCGATTTTAGGTGGTTGATTTTTACTGGCTCCATCTATTTTTGCAAATATCTTTAAAACCTCAACACTTACTTCTTTTCCAAATTGACTACTGCACCAATCTTTGTAAAAATCTTCAACAGGCAAATCGCGTTTAGTCAACAGAACAGAATCTTTCCAAGTCCCCATACTCCATCCCGATTGTGCCAAAGCAGCAATTTGAGGTGATAGATTTTCTGTTCTCCAAAAAATACCTATCAAACCATTGCACCCATAATTCAGTGCATCGACCGCATCTTTTCGTGTTCGACCAACCCATAACTGTTGCGCAGTAAGTGCAGGATCATCTTCCATCCAGGGAATTGCCCATTTTTCACGGTCGGTCAGTGAATTGAAGCCGGCATCAATTGAATCATATCCGACTTTCCTATTGATACAACTGAACGGAATATCCTTCGGCAAAAGCTTATCAAACATTGTTCTGTCTTGCTGTGGCCCCAATACCCAACCGCTAGTGGCAAATTTGAAAGGTGCGTTCAGATTCTTTTTTGCCTGAATAGCACAATTCAAATCCTGAGCAACATGTTTCACTTCTTTATCGTTATTTCCATTCCATGTCCAGTCCTCCGGTGTCCAAAACCAGTAATAATCGAGCGGATGTGTTTTCATTATTCGCGAAAAAACACCTTCATAGAGTTTAATACGTAACTCATTTTCTGTCAATTTTGAATCTCCAAACTGGTTTTCAATTTCCTTACTAAACGACAGTGGTGTTTCCGTTCCAATGCAGGTCTTGATTCCGTTTCGCTTTGCATAGCGAAAGACATTGTCTGTTATTTTTCCAAAGTCATTGAAAATGCGAATATTTTCAGCTTCTGTATGCGGCCATTTCGAAGCATTCTTCATATAATCAGCTCCAAAATTATCGGTATCGAAAAGTGCAGAACTTCCATTGCCGAAATCTGACGTTTTTTTAGAATAATACCCCCATGTGCTGTCGTTGGTATTGAAGTGCATAACCGGATAAGCTTTCTTCACAGAACCATCGGCGTTAATATTTTCTTTAGCGCCTATCCAAACCATTGGCTCGGGTTTAAAATAACCCTCAAAAGGTTTTACCGGATACGAATGAAAACCAATAAAGTTCATGCGCATCTTTGTCATTTGCTCAAAATAAGCTTTATAGTCATCCACGCTCCACCAGTCCGGTCCTTCAGGAAAATCGTGAAATGGCAGTAAACCGCGTGTTGTGAATAAGGGTTTACTGAGTTCGTCAATACCTGTCAACTTAATTTCTTTTAATTTCTCATCCGGAACTACATCATCGTGTAAATAAAACCGGACGTCCAACAATTCGGCAAAACGATAAGCTGCATAAAGCAATCCTGTTTCGCTTCCGCCAATCAGATACAAGCTGTTAGCACTGCTTTTTAGGTAAAAATCTTCTGATTTAAGACTTTGAATCTTAGCTTTAATTTTGTCATCTGTATTCGAAAACTTCAATTTCGCCTGACTTTTATTGAGTAAATAAATGGCATTTTCAGACACCATATTACCGTTTTTAATTGTCTTTATTTGAGGTAATTTACCTGTACGTAAGTAAATGTAACGACACACTTCCTGAGCAGCTTGTTTTTCAAGTTTGGAATTACTACCCGCTACATAAATTACAGGCAATTCAATTTTCCTGCTTTTTGGAAACAATGAATTACTTAAAACAAGTAAGAAAATGGTAAGAATTACGGTTGTTTTTTTCATTTTTAATCAGAAATAAATTAATTATTAACCCAAAAACTTAACGATTTATCGTCATTTAATACATAAGATTCATTTCCAGTAGGGATTAACTGAACGATAATATTAGTAGTTGAACCAGCCGGCAATGTAATTTCAAACCCAACCAAATAAGTCCCAGCATTGGATGCCTCATAATTGTTCGGTGCAACCGTTGACCAAGTTTTCATTGTAACTCCTGTGGTTGGCGAAGCAACTTTCAACGTAAGTTTCTGAGTGCCTTGAGTTAAAAAAATAGATTGAGAAGATGGCTGCAATGTGGGTACACCTTTTGTAAGCATATTCCAACGCAAAGTCGTAGATTTGGAAGGAAGATTCACAATTTCGTCGCGAATTAACCCATATTTACCATTTACAATGGCTACACCGCGTTGAGCCGAAACAACTTGCCCATTATAAGCCGGCGATAAATCGGCAACGGCATACATAAAGTTGGAATTTTGATCTGAACTTTTAGTTAATGTAGCTTTTCCAGATACAATTTGTTTGGTGCCATCAAAAGTGAGAGTATTGTGAGCCAGATTATTATACCTGAATACCGACCAACGAAACGAACCCTGACTCATATCCCATGGATTACCATTGGCTTCGAGTTTGGTATAATCGTCGGCACCATAGTCCATTGCCCAGCGAGTAGCCCCTACATCAAACAAAAACGAACCTACATCCATGTGGGAGTGCGAAGTAGTCATAGTACCACCCTTAAATGCCATTGAAATTGCGTCTGTATTGTTCCAACTTGTGCGCATAAGTGCTATGGGTGCTTCTCCTGTTCCAAAAAAAGACTTTTTTGAGGGTTCAGTGATGCTGCTCGTATCAAAATTCGAAGACCAAATCAGCAACATGGGCATAAAAGCATCTAAATTTGAAATGGTGGCATTCAGATAGTTTTTCTCAATCCAAAGCAGTGATGGATCGTTCAACTTTTTTGCAAACCAAAACATTGGTGGTGAAATGGTTGTATAAAGTTGAGTGTCACCAAAACTATAACAGCCGCCCGACGAACCTATCATATTTTCGTAATAATAAGGCGTTTTCATAAAAAACGATGGCAGCAACTGAGTATCGTATTTATTGCCGTAAAGATGTTGCAAGGTGGCAATACCAATCACGGCAAACGATGTCCCATAAATCCAATAGCCATAACCTTCGGGATACGTTCCATCCGGTCCATAAGCTGCCAATGCTGTGGGCATATAGGTAGTTGAGCGACTTATAACTTTCAAGCAATCACTTTCTTTTTCGAGTGTAGCCAATGCTGCGGTCATAATTCCCGAATGACACACCAAGTTCCAATTACTCGTTGAATTCAGAAACACGCTGTTGTAAGACGAATTATAAGATGGATCAATGCCTTTTGTGCGAATTGCAGAAACAATTTTGGTTCTTGTAGATTCGGGCAAGGTATTGTACAACCAATCATAACCAATACCAATTCCAAGCGACATTTCGGCAACATCCAGAAAATGAGTGGGATTCCAGTCGGAGAAATTGCAGGCTGCATTTATTTCCAAAACAGCTCTGTCTCTGTATTTTTGTTCTCCACTAATACGATACATATAGGATAGGTAAATAATACGTCGTTTCATTTCACGTGATACTTCGAGCAAACGAACACCTTTAAGTACACGCTCTTTGGGTGATAAATTCATAAGCTTATCGCACTCAGCCGAAATAAAATCATGCACCTTTTTTTGCCACGAATTGGGTACGGCAATGGCTGTTTTAATTGCTTGTTCTTCATCAGCTCCCCAAAGAATTCGGGGATGAGCGGGCATTAGTGTTACCGGAGAATCAATATCTTCGTTTGGATTTTTTTCTTTGCATGATAATAGTGCAAGAAACGAAATAAATACAACTGATAATAATAACTTTCGCATTTTCAATAAATTTAGGATATTATTCCTTTCCCCAATCAGTGGGCGTGTCCGATAGAACCAATTCTATTTTTCCACCACCGGCAATGTCAGCATGTCTGAAAACAGCAGAATTCCAATCTTTACCATTTATTTTACAGGATTGAATGTAGATAGCATCTTTGCCTGCATTTTCTGCTAAAATAGTCAGTTTTTTAAAATTGGCAAGTATCAATACCGATTTGATAAATTTCGGTGCATTGAGGTAATACAAATCCGTTCCTGCTTTTGGGAAAATACCCATTGCCGAAAACATATACCACGACGACATGGCTCCGGTATCCTCATTTCCTGGATATCCGGTAATATCGTAATACTTATTCATCACATGATGTGTCCAATACGAAGTTAAATCGGGGCGGCCGGCTTCGCTAAACGAACGGGCAATCAGAAATGCTGGTTCGTTTGTTAAATCTATCAGGCGGTTTGTGAACGCAAAATCCAGTCGCTTTACAAACTCTTCGCGACCTCCCATCAGTTCAAACAATTGGATGTATCCATGTGGCATGCAAAAACTGTAAGTCCAGGTATCTCCTTCGTAAAAAGGCGATTTCCACGATCCCCCACTTTTTTGAGGATAAATGCCTGCAAATGTACCATCAGGTTTTCGTGCATCCATGAATCCTCTGAATCCTTTGCTTACGAGTGTATCATTCCAAAGATTTACCCAACCTTCACTTCGCTTCAGGTAACGGTTGTAATCTTCAGTTTTTCCTAATCTATTTGCCACTTGTGCCACACAGAAATCGTTGTATGCGTATTCAATGGTGTTGGACGAACTCATCACACATTGTGGAATCCAACCCAATTCCTTGTATCGTTTATTGTTCGCCTTGCATAATGTGTCGGTTTTCCAGAATTTATCGGGCAAACCGTTTCGTTCATTATCTGCATTGTATTTCAGCAGTTCATACACCTTATGGACATCAAAGCCTTTTACATTCTTCAAAACCGCTTCTGCCAGAATATTATCCACATTGTTACCGCCCTGTTCTTCCATTTTGTCACGTCCTGCTATAAAACCATCGCGCACAAAACCATTGTATTTAAACCTGTCGATCAATGCCAGAATATTATCGCGATAAGCGTGATTATCAATCAGCAATAACATAGGAAAAGCGGTTCGCCAGGTATCCCAAAAAGCATAATTATCATCCCAAAAGGGTTGGTTCGATTGACGGTTTGGGTTATCCAGCGTGCGGTCACGAGCCATTGTAAGCACCCGATACATGGCTGAATAAAACTGTGTTTTTTCTTCAACTGATTTGGTTTCAATCTGTAATGCTTTTAGCTTTTGATTCCAGTCAGCTTTGCCCTGCGACACAACTTTTTCGAAATTCCAGTGAGCAAGCTCCTGATACATAAACTGTTCGGCATTTTCGAAACTGCAAAACGAAATCGCCACTTTCATCAATATGGTTTCATTATCTCTCGTTTTAAAGCGACAATACGTACCAATATGTTGATTTTTGGAAATATCGCGGGTAATATCCGCTTTTTTGCTGTAAACAGAATTATCTTTCCAAACTCCCCAATCTGCAAACGGTTTGTTGCATTCAGCTACAAAATAAAGCATGTATGCTCCTTCTGGCCATCCTGAACGAATGTTTATTTTTCCGCGAATCTGACGTTTTCCGGCATCAATCGTTGCTGAGTTTTCGTATATTGTTCCGCCCATTACTGTTGCAATATCAAGCCCTATCGCCTGTGATGCGTCAAACACAATGGTTGCACTATCGGTAGCAGGAAAGCGAAACCGATACATTGCACTATAATAACGTGGGCTCACTTCTGCAGTAAGCTTATAACGGTCAAGATTTGTTTTATAGTAATATGCTTTGGTAATTTCACCTGATTCAGGTGAGTCATGCGTTCCCTTTGCCACATTTAGCCCCACCTGAGGCGAAATCAGGAAATGTCCGTAACTTCCCCAACCGGTTCCGCTTACATGCAGTTGACCAAAGCCTGATACAGGCATACCTGAATCATATCCATCATGACCGCCATATTTATAGCGTGGATCGAGGGGTGTTTGAGGAGAAGGGTTTATGCTTCCGTATGGCATCATCGGTCCGATTACACAATTGTTTGATCTGCTATCAATTACCCCTGTGCCAGTATTAATATACTCCACAAGCACTTCAACCGAAAGTATCGGTGAAGAATTAAAAAGAAGCAACAACAGGGCAAAATTCAATTTGTATTCCTTCAATAATTTGAAAAACATAATTCATTTATTGTAAATCACAAAAGTATTCATTAATCAAGCTGACAATGGATGAGATTTTGTTTATTGTTATCTGAATTATTGTCTGAACTATCATAAAACTATCCTACCATGATTGTAAATGCAATTGTATTTGTAACTTTGTGTACTTAAAAGAATAACACACATACAATGAAAAAACACGCAATTATAATATTTCTGATTTTTCAATGTTTATTAATTGAATCTCAGACACTTCGATTTAAAAAAATAACATCGAACGAGGGGCTGAGTCAGAGTGAAATTTATTCATTTCTAAAGGACAAACATGGCTTCATGTGGATTGGCACCTTAGATGGTTTGAATCGGTACGACGGCTATAAAATCACTAAATACAATGTTGGATTAAACGAGTTTAGCAGTATTTCAAACAATACGGTACATTCATTAGCCGAAGACGCAAAAGGAAGAATCTGGATTGGTACTGATGATGGACTTAATGTGCTCAATACTGAAAATCAGAAAATCTTCAAATTAAATCTTCCAGTCACCTCAAATAGTTTCATAAAAATATTTCATCTTTTTGTGGATAAGGAAATGCTTTGGATTTCAACAAACCAGGGATTATTTCTGGCAGATATCACTTCGGAAGAGTTTGATAATATCGAAAAAAATACCTTTAAGTTTGAAAGATTCGGCAACAAAAATATCGAAAATGATTATTTCTATCGTACATTACGCCTTTCGAATGGAATTTATTGTTGTGCACTGCCAAATTCGATTCTGACATTTCATTTTGACAAATCAAAAAAGAAATGTGTTCCCATTCAATTATGTCCGGAATTTTCTGAAATTGGAGCTTCACACATCATTGAAGATAATTACAGTCATTTATGGTTTAGCAATATCAACATTCCGGAAAGCGGGCTTTACCGATTTAACATCGAAACAAGCGAACTAAACCACTTTACTGTATCAAACAGCGCACTTACATCCAACCGTATTTCAGCATTTTCCTCTGACACAAGCGGTAACCTCTGGCTTGGCACCATTAATAACGGACTCATCAGAATTAAAGCACATAATACCTCATCAAAGTCTTTCCTGGTTGATGTTTTCAAAAACAATATCTTCGATCCGAAAAGTATCAATTCAAATTTAATTTATTCACTTTATGCTTCACACGACAATCAATTATGGATTGGAACAATCGGAAGCGGGGTAAATTTTATTAATCTCAAACAGAAAAGCTTCAATCACTATTTAGTTCCGCCTTTCGATAACGAGAAATCTGTACATTCCAACTTCATCAGATCGGTTTTCCTGGATAATAATAATCATCTTTGGATTGGCACCCATAACAATGGTCTTTTTCAAGTCAACCGTCAAACAGGACAGTTTAAGAAAATTGGATTCGACACACAAATAATCTTTCATATTGAATGGTTCAATTCCAACACTTTGTTCATTAGTACTTCAACCGGAACATACCTTGTAAGTATCGAAGGAAAAATAACTCCTGTAGGCGATATTAACAGAGCTTGCTTTTACAGTTTTAAAGTGTCACCTGAAATTGTTTTTGTAGGAGGTATACTTGGATTATATCGATTGGAATTCAACAAGAACAAAGTGATTCGTACCGACAGATATGATAGCCGGTATTCAAAAATACTAATATCCTACGACAATTGCCGCATTTTACATCACGATAAGTTGCGTAATCAACTTTGGGTGGGGACTGAAGGTGGAGGACTGAATATCATAACATTAAACCCGGAGTTTAAACCCGTTAAAAACACTGTTTACAAAAAAGAAAACAAGACAGTCAGCAGTAATTACATTCGAAGCATTTGCCAGTCGGATGAGAACACCATCTGGATTGGAACACATCTTGGTTTGAACCGTTGTACATATATTAATAATTCTGAGTCTATTGATTTCAAAGGCTACTTTGTGGCCGATGGCTTACCCAACAATATGATTCAGAGTATTATTACAGATAAAAAAAAGGTGCTTTGGATTGGCAGTAACTCCGGATTAACCAGATTTGATGTGGACAATTCAAAGATGACAACATTTACTGCAGCAGACGGACTTCAAAGCAACGAGTTTTCTGAACATACATCTTTCAGATCACAGGATGGCGAGTTATTTTTCGGAGGAATTAACGGCGTCAACAGTTTTTTTCCTGAGAACATTATAAGCAACAATCTGAATCCTCAGGTAACACTTACTGATTTTTACTTGTTTAATGAAAAAATCACACCTCAAACCATCATTAAAGGGCGTGTTTTACTTGAAAATCCGGTTTTCATGACTGATAAAATCAAACTAAAGTCAAAAGAAAATAATTTCAGAATTGATTTTTCATCCATGAATTTTCTGGCTCCCCAAAAAATAAAATATGCTTACAGACTTGAAGGTTATGATAAAAAATGGAATATCACAGAAAGTGGAAGTCATACCGCAACCTACACCAACCTCAGGCACGGTACTTACACATTCAGGGTAAAAGCTACCAACGACGATGGTGACTGGAGTAATAATGAGCGAAACATCATAATTCATATAGCCACTCCCTTCTATCTTACCTGGTATGCTTTTCTTTTCTATGTAATTGCTGTGGGTTCAATTATCTTCTATTTTACCCGCTATTCGATGATAAAAATTGCTACCAAACAACAAATCATTATGGATGCAGAGCATAATCAGCGTTTACACGAACTTGATATGATCCGCACCCGATTCTTTATCAATATTTCGCATGATTTACGCACTCCGTTAACATTGATTGCTGGTCCGTTGGAGCAAATCCTGAAGAACACCGAATATCCGAAATCAATCAGAAATCAGCTGGGAATGGTTTACCGAAACGCAACCAAACTCAAATATCTGATTGAACAACTGTTAGATTTCCGCAAAGTGGAAGTGGGAAAGCTGGAAGCAACATATCGAAAAGTAGAACTGAATCAGTTTGTAAAAGAAGAAGTCGACCATTTTGATTTTATCCTGAAAGATAAAGGTTTGGATTTGTTGTATGATTTTAAAAAAGACATTATTCCAACCAGTATCGACACTGAAAAAACAGCAAAAATAGTATTCAATCTTCTTTCGAATGCTATAAAATACACCAAACAGGGTTATATTGAGGTGGGAGTTGATACCTGTGAAATGGGTAATCCGGCAAAGACGTACACAATTATCCGGGTTAAAGATACAGGCATTGGCATTGAACCTGATAAACTTACCCGTATTTTCGACCGATTCTTTAATGATTCACAAAGTGTTACCGACAGTAGTTACGGCATTGGACTGTCACATTGCAAAGACCTGATTGACGTAATGAAAGGTGAGATTACTGTTACCAGCCATCCGGGTAATGGTTCAACATTTACTGTATATTTACCTGTTGAAAACGAAACTGTTACTCCATCTGCTGAAAATATCCCGGTCAGGAACAAGCCGGTTATTTCAGAAAATTCTTCTGAAGACGCAGAACCTGACGCTGACAATAAGAACCATATCTATCAGACTGTATTGATCGCTGAAGACAATCCGGAAATGAGAGAGTATATAAGAAGCTGTTTATCAGTTCATTTTAATATCCTTGAAGTTGAAAATGGCGTGGAAGGATTTGAAATGGCAAAAAAGAAAATGCCCGACCTTATTGTGAGCGATTATGTGATGCCGCTTATGAATGGAATTGAGTTTTGTGAAAAAATCAAAACTACACTCGAAACAAGTCACATTCCTGTAATTTTACTTACTGCCCGCACAGACAATGAAATAAAGTTCAAAGGACTTGAAACCGGTGCTGACGATTATATCTCAAAACCATTTGATTCTGATTACCTGCTGGTAAAAATTAAAAGTCTGATCAAAAACAGAGATTCACTTCGGCTACTTTTCCAAAACAATTTAGTTTTCGAACCATCGAAAGTTACTGTTACTCCGACCGACGAAAAGTTCCTGAAAAACCTGGTGGCTGAAATTGAAAAGGGCATTCCGGATTCGGATTATACAGTTGATTCACTTGAAAAGGCCATGGCCATGAGCCATGCAAAATTCTACAATAAGATTAAAAACCTTACCGGATTATCCGGCAAGGAATTATTACAGGATTTCAGATTAAAACGTGCAGCACAGATTATAACCGAAAATGATGTTTCTGTTGCTGATGTATGTTATATGGTCGGATTTTCAGATCCTAAATATTTCAGTTCGTGTTTCAAACAAAAATTCGGCGTAACACCAACCGAATACAGAACTAACTCAAAAAAGAATTAAATTTAATGCATTTAGTCTATAGCATCTTTATTGTCTCTTAAATTAACTAAATATTCCGCTTAAATCCGAACCAATTTATTTATCTTTGAGGTTTTGAAATCCAAATTATGCTGAACAATACTTTTATTGCCCCCTTTGCAAAACCACTATACGTCATGCTGAAACCCGTGGGTTCGGCGTGCAATCTCAATTGCGAATATTGTTATTACCTCGAAAAGGAACATTTATATCCCGAAGCTAAAACTCAGATGATGAGCGATATTGTGCTTGAAAAATTTATTCAGCAGTATCTTGAATCTCAAACACAAAACGAAGTTTTATTTACCTGGCACGGTGGAGAGGCACTTTTACGTCCGATAAGTTTCTACAGAAAAGCACTGGAACTTCAGAAAAAATATGGTCGTGGCCGTCAGATAGACAATGTGCTGCAAACTAACGGAACATTACTGAATGATGCCTGGTGCGAATTTTTCAAAGAAAATAATTTTCTGATTGGAATTTCGATTGATGGTCCGCAGGAATTTCACGATGAGTATCGCCGCAACAAAGGCGGACTTCCGACTTTTGTGAAAGTGATGAAAGGCATTCAGTTGCTGAAAAAACACGGGGTGGAATATAATGCCATGGCGGTTGTCAACGATTACAATGCCGATTATCCGGTGGAGTTTTACAATTTCTTCAAAGAAATTGATTGCAAATTCATTCAGTTTGCTCCCATTGTTGAACGCCTGAATCCTCAGGGAAACGGATTGAAACTTACCACACCTGAAGAAGGTGAAGCTCAGGTGGCAGATTTTTCTGTGAAACCGCTTCAGTGGGGAAAATTCCTTTGTGCGCTTTTTGATGAATGGATCAAGGAAGATGTGGGCAAATATTACATTCAACTTTTCGACTCCACGTTGGCAAACTGGGTGGGCGAACAACCCGGCGTTTGCACCCTGGCACGTCATTGCGGTCATGCCGGCGTAATGGAATTCAACGGCGATGTATATTCCTGCGACCACTATGTATTTCCGGAATACAAACTGGGCAATATCCATACCGACACCCTCACCGGGATGATGTATTCAGAAAAACAATTGAAGTTCGGTACCGACAAATACGACACCCTGCCCCGTCAATGCCGCGAGTGCGAATTCCTGTTTGCCTGTCATGGCGAATGCCCTAAAAACCGCTTTGCCAAAACCAAAGATGGCGAACCGGGGCTTAATTATCTTTGTGCCGGCTGGAAAATGTTCTACAACCACGTGGCTCCATACATGGATTTCATGAAAAAGGAACTGCTGAACGAAAGAGCTCCGGCAAATGTTATGGAATGGGCAAAGAAAATGAAGAAGTAATAATACGGAATTTTCCTTATTTTCCTGAAAATAATTGAGTTTATATTTAGAATAATTGCAACATAAATTGTAATTTATTTCTAAAACTCCCTGATAGTCAATTTTATAATCTCAATACATTCTAAA
>JBILFS010000042.1:0-9346 GCA_044351455.1 Paludibacter sp.
CATCCAGCTTGAACAACACAGCTCTCTTCCACACGGACCAATTCCTCCGATTCTTCCTGCTTCCTGACGGGCACCGATTTGTTTCATTTCAATCCTGACTCTGAAAGTTTCGGCAAAAACCTTGATGAGTTGTCGGAAGTCAACACGCTCATCAGCAATATAATAAAAAATTGCTTTATTGCCATCGCCCTGGAATTCCACATCTCCGATTTTCATATCCAGTTTCAGACTTTCTGCAATCTGCCGGGCTTTGATCATCGTGGCTTGTTCCTTGTTTTTGGCCTCCTGATATTTCTCGAGATCGACCTCCCTGGCTTTCCGGTAAATCTTTCTGATTTCATATTTTTCAGGATTGATATTGTTTTTATTCATCTGTAAAAGCACCAAACGGCCAGTCAGGGTTACTTCCCCGATATCGTGTCCCGGTGATGATTCCACTGCCACCACATCACCTTTTTCAATAGGAATTTTTGTGTTGTTAATGAAATAGCCTTTTCGTGTGTTTTTAAACTGTACTTCCACATAATCAGTATCCTGCACCGATTCGGGCAGGTCGCACAGCCAGTCGAATGTGCTGAGCTTTTGATGGGTGTTTTTGCAGCATCCCTTTTTGTTGATGCCACCACAACCGCATGTATGTTGATATTGTTCCATTAAAATTTCTCTTTTTTTAATAACATGATAATTTTTAGCATCAGATCGAAAAATACCATTTTCGCATTGACGTTTTGTTCTATATGTCTCTCGGCGAGCGAAAATTCTGAAGATAATTCTTCCACATTCCGCTCGTGTATGAATGTATGAAAGCGCGATGAAAAATCGGCTTCCGTTTGATTTAAATAATTTAATTCGGGATGTTTCAGATTCAGGATGAAATTTTCCCGGATCATTCTCTGACTATACGACAGAAATCCCTTTTGTCTTTCCCTGCCCACGGATGAAGCTGAAATTTCATCCGACCATTTCTTCAGCGTTTTAAGCGATGCATGATCTTTTTTGTTGCCAACATTCCAGGCAAGACGCATCACCGTTACAAATCTGTCGAAGTTAACTTTCTGTTCGTCACCAGCCTTGAGCAATCGTTGCGCAGTCAGGAAGCTTCCATTGGCAATGCGGGCGATATTGAGCGCATCATGCTGTGTAATGTCATTGCTCCCGTTTTTCAACAGGGCTGAAACAATTTCATGTTCATTCAGGCCGGGGATATTGATGTGCTGCGTTCTTGAAAGTATGGTTGTGATGATTTCATCCGGCTGATTGGAAACCAGCAAAAACACAGTCATTGCAGGTGGTTCTTCCAGAATTTTCAGCAATTTATTCGAACACTGAATATTCATTTTTTCCGGCAACCAGATAATCATCACTTTGTGTTCCGATTCATAGGTCTTCAAACTCAGTTTTCGTATAATCTCCTGACTCTCATTGGCATATATCATTCCCTGTTTGGCTTCTCCGGAAATGGCCTGATACCATTCGTCGACTCCGAAAAATATTTTTTCAGTTACTATCTTTCTGAAATCTGCCACAAAATCATCGCATACCACGGTTGATTTACCTGTTGGTTTGATAACCGGAAAAACCAGATGCAAATCGGGATGCGCCAGTTTAGTATATTTAACACACGACGGACATGTACCACATGAATCCGTTTCGGTTCTGTTTTCGCAACAGATATATTGCGCATATGCAACGGCAAGTGCCAGTTTTCCAACGCCTTCCGGTCCGCGGAATAGCTGAGCATGTGGTATCCTTTTATCGGAAACCGACCTGATTAGCCTTTCTTTTATTTTATCCTGACCCGGAATTTCTGAAAACAACATATGCTTTTTTTACGTTATATAATGATTCCGGTATTTATGCGTTTGTTGTAGCAAACCGAAATCCCGCAAATTTACTTAAAATTATCTATCTTTGCAATAATATTAAAAGAACGTTTATGAAAAATCTTGAACCAAAATTGCTCTGGAAATATTTTTATGATATTACACAGACACCAAGACCATCGAAAAAGGAAGAAAAAATCATGCTTCTGATAAAAAATTTCGCTTCAGAACATGGTTTAGACCTGAAACAGGATACTGCAGGCAATATCCTGATAATGAAAAATGGTACTCCCGGATATGAGGATAAACCCGCGCTTATACTTCAGGCACACATGGATATGGTTTGCGAAAAAAATCAGGATGTGGTCATTAATTTTGAAACTGATCCAATTCAAACTAAAATTGAAGGTGATTGGTTAAAAGCTGAAGGAACAACATTGGGTGCCGACAATGGCATCGGTATGGCCATGATGATGGCTGTGCTGGCTTCTGACGATCTGGCTCATCCGCCATTGGAATGTCTTTTTACGGTTGATGAGGAAACCGGTCTGACTGGTGCCATGGCGCTGGAACAAGGCTTTATGAGTGGAAAAAGACTGATTAATCTTGATTCGGAAGATGATGGTGAGGTTTATATCGGTTGTGCCGGAGGTAAAGGTACCAAAGCATATCTTACCCTGAAACGGGAAGACATGCAGGAGGGAAACTTTGCTGTAAAAATGGGCGTTAAAGGCTTGAAAGGTGGTCATTCAGGAGGTGATATTCATCTTGGACTTGGAAATTCGATTCAAATTCTGACCGCCTGCCTGAAGAAATTCAGTCAGGAAACTGAAATCAGAATTAATCGTATTGAAGGTGGAAATCTCCACAATGCTATCCCGAGAGATGCGGAAGCAACGATAATTGTTCCGGCACGTTTCAAAGAAAGAATTCGTGTAATCATGAATATTCACATTTCTGAAACTGAAGAAATGCTGGGAGATATTGAACCCGGATTTGGCATGTATATGGATTCTTGTGGTATTCCTGCTGATGCATTTACTCCAAAGGATAGTTTGCTGCTTATCAGAACACTCAATGCTTGTCCGCATGGTGTCATTGCCATGAGCAGGGATATTCCCGGTTTGGTTGAAACTTCCACAAATTTGGCATCAGTAAAAATGCCTGATGAAAATACAGTGCTGATAACTACCAGTCAACGCAGTTCTTCCGAACCGGCCCGCCACGAATTGTCGGCCCGCATGGAGTCATTGTTTAGTCTGGCCGGTGCCCGGGTGGAACAAAACGGTGGTTATCCGGGATGGAAACCCAATCTCCAATCTGCGTTACTGGAACAGGCTCGCCTTTCTTATCAGGCATTATTCGATGCGGAACCTGCTGTTAAAGCCATTCATGCCGGACTGGAATGTGGCCTTTTCCTGGAGAAATATCCCGGTCTCGACATGATATCCGTAGGGCCTCAAATGCATGGCGTACATTCACCTGATGAAAGACTTAGTATCAGTTCCACTCAAAAAACATGGTTGTGGTTTACCGCCCTTTTGGCGCGTCTGTAATAAAAAATGGAAAATAAAAGAAAGATTATCAACGATCCGGTTTTCGGGTTTATCAATATTCCCGACGGATTGTTATACGATATAATTCAACATCCTTATTTTCAGAGACTGCACAGAATCAAACAGTTAGGATTGTCTTCCTATGTTTATCCCGGAGCGCAGCATACCCGCTTGCAACATTCATTGGGTGCAATGCATCTGATGGGTGAAGCGGTTGCTCAGCTAAGATTTGCCGGTCATGAAATCAGTGATGAAGAAGAATTAGCTGTAAAAGCCTGTATCCTGTTGCACGACATAGGACACGGGCCATTTTCACATGCATTGGAACACACATTGGTGGCAGGTGTTAGTCATGAAGAAATTTCATTGCTGATGATGCAACAGATCAATGCGGAGAAAAACGGGCAACTGGATTTGGCCATTTCGATGTTCAAAAATGAATATCCGAAGAAATTTCTGCATCAACTGGTATCCGGGCAGCTCGATATGGACAGGCTGGATTACCTGAGCAGAGACAGTTTCTTTTGTGGTGTAAGTGAAGGCATCATTGGTGCCTCGAGGATTATCAAGATGCTAAACCTGCACGAAGGACAGTTGGTTGTGGAGGCCAAGGGAATTTATTCTATTGAGAAATTTCTGGTAGCCCGCCGGTTGATGTACTGGCAGGTGTATTTACATAAAACATCGGTAGCAGCCGAAAAAATGCTTGTCAATATTCTTATCAGGGCCAGGGAGCTGGCAGTTAGAGGAGAAGTTTTGTTTGCAACACCTGCTTTGAAATATTTTCTTTACCGTCAAACCGATAAAGAGAGATTTGGACTGGGAAGTGAGGCTTTTGAAAATTTCATTCAACTGGATGATGCCGATTTTTTCTCGGCCATCAAGGTTTGGGCAAATAATCAGGATAAAGTCTTATCTGAACTTTGTAAGTGTTTTATAAACAGGCGACTGTTTAAAGTTGAAATCAGAACGGAACCAACAGCACCGGAAACCTATCAGTTGATGAAAGAAAAATACTGTAATCATTTCGGTATCAGTGCCGGAGAGGCGGCGTATTTTATGGGTGATGAATTGGTAAGTACGGATACTTATTCTTCAGGAGAAGACAATATTAACATCCTGATGAAAGACGGAACAATCAAAGATATAGCACTTGCATCGGACATGCTAAATATTCAGGTGCTGACTAAAAAAGTTGTAAAGCATTTTTTCTGTTATTACAGAATATAATAAATTCATAAACTTTTGACGAATTTTATCTAATATCATCAAAAGAATTAATAGAAATTTAATGGCTTGTTCATATAAGCCTTTTTTAAAAAAAACCAAAAAAATGGCTTAAAATCTGTTTATTCGGATTAAGTTTATTAATTTTGTGCCCAAATTATTTTTATGGAGTTTACTGCACAACAAATTGCTGATTATCTGGGAGGAATAGTAGAGGGTAATCCTGGTGTAAAAGTTCACGATTTTTCAAAAATTGAAGAAGGAAGACCCGGTACGCTTAGTTTTTTAGCAAACCCAAAATACGAATCCTTTCTTTATACCAGCAAATCAGACATCATTCTGGTTAATAATGGTTTTTGTGCAACGAATTCGTATACAGCTACTTTAATCAGGGTTGACAATGCCTACGAATCATTGGCCAAACTGATGAGGCTGGCCGAATCGACTCAGAAGCAGGAAACGGGGATTTCGCCGCTGGCTACGATCGCTGAAAGTGCAAAAATTGGCGAAAGTGCCAATATATATCCTCATGCTTATATAGGTGAAAATGTAATTATTGGCAAGGGTGTGACAATTTATCCCGGTGCCTGTATTTTTGATGATACCATTATCGGTGATCGCTGTACGATTTTCGGCAATGCGGTTATTGGTTCTGATGGATTTGGTTTTGCTCCTGATGCTCAGGGTGTTTATCAGAAGATTCCTCAGTTGGGAAATGTTGTTTTGGAAGATGATGTTACCGTTGGTGCCTGTTCAACAATCGACCGGGCAACCATGGGAAGTACAATTATCAGAAAAGGTGTAAAGATAGATAATCTGGTGCAGATTGGACACAATGTGGAAGTGGGAGAAAACACTGTTATCGCCTCACAAACCGGCATTGCGGGTTCTACAAAGATTGGGAAGCAGGTAATGATGGGTGGTCAGGTAGGCATTACCGGTCATGCCACCATTGCAGATGGTACGATTCTTGGGGGTGGAGCCTCTGTAACAGGGTCAATAAAAGAGCCAAATCAGGTTTATTCAGGATATCCGGCTGTTCCTGTGAATATTTTCAGAAGATCCTATGTTGTGAATAAGAATTTACCGGAATTGCAAAAAACCGTTATCGATTTAAAGAAAAGAATTGCTGAATTGGAATTGATTGTCGGACAACTTACTGAAAAGTGAGACTGACAAATTTATATATATGAAACAAAGAACTTTAAGGAACTCATTTACAGTTGAAGGAAAGGGATTGCATTCCGGTTTGATGTTGAAACTGACTTTTCATCCGGCTCCGGCGGGAACAGGTATTCAAATCAAAAGAGCAGATTTAGAAAATCAACCCGTTTTTCAGGCAGTGGCAGATTATGTTAGTCAGACAGTCAGAGGTACTGTGCTGAAATCAGGAGATGCGCAGGTAAGTACTATCGAACATGCCATGGCAACCTTATATGCCTTTGGTATCGGGAATTGCCTGATGGAAGTGAATGGTCCTGAGTTTCCGATTCTGGATGGAAGTGCGAGGATATTTACGGAGAAAATTATTGAGGCCGGAATTGTTGAACTGGATGAGTATAAGGAAGTAGTTGTAATTGATCAGGAGATTGAATACCGTACGCCAAATGGATCATACATCATAGCATCACCCGCTGAAAATACGTCATTTGAGGTGAGTATTGATTATAATTCTGAAGTGCTGCCGGCTCAGTCAGTAAGTTTTGAGGATTTTAAATTGTTTCAAATAGAATTATCGAAGGCTCGTACTTTTGTTTTTGTCAGGGAAATAGAACCTCTGTTAAACATGAACCTGATTCGTGGTGGCGATTTGAAAAATGCCATTGTCATTTATGATCAATTCATGGAGCAGGAAAATATCGACAGATTGACTGAAAAACTGAATCAACCTAAAGTGCATGCTTCAGCGTTTGGATATCTGACAGGGGATTTAAATTATGAGAATGAACCGGCCCGACATAAATTAGTTGATTTGATTGGTGATCTTGCATTGGCAGGAATTACCTATCAGGGGAAAATCAGGGCACATTGTCCCGGTCATCATATCAATACCGAATTTGCAAAATTATTAAGAGAAAAATATATAAATAAATGATACAAACGCCATTAACACAAATACATCCTGATGCTATTATAGGCAAAGATGTGGAAATAGGGCCATTTACCTTTATCGATAAGAATGTTGAAATTGGAGATGGCTGTAAAATCGGACCGAATGTTACAATTCTTTCAGGATCAAGAATCGGTAATTATTGCAATATCTTTCCCGGTGCCGTTATTGGAGCTATTCCACAGGATCTGAAGTTTAACGGAGAAGAAACGCTTGCTATTATAGGCGACAATACCACTGTTAGAGAATGTGTTACAATCAACAGAGGTACTGCATCCTTAGGTAAAACTGTTGTAGGTAATAATTGTTTGCTAATGGCTTATACCCATGTAGCTCACGATTGCGTGTTAGGTAATAATGTTATCATTGCTAATGCAACACAATTAGCCGGAGAGGTTATTATTGATGATTTTGCTGTATTGGGTGGTGGTACTCTTATTCATCAATTCACCAGAATCGGTGCTTATGCGATGCTTCAGGGGGGAACTAAAACTTCTAAAGACGTTCCTCCATTTGTTTTAGCCGCCAAGGACCCGGTTTCTTTCGTTGGAATTAATTCGATAGGACTTAAAAGAAGGGGTTTCGACTCAGATCAGATAAATCTTATCCAGGATGTATACAGGATTATTTTTCAATCGAAACTAAACACTACCAATGCCATCATGCAGGTATTGGAAGTAATCAAGGATACTCCCGAAAAAGAGTTAATTGTTAATTTTATTCGTTCTTCATCAAGAGGAATCATCAAGGGAAATTCATAAGCAATAAACAATGGAAACAACAGCAGATTTACCAAAAAAGAGTCTTAATTTTATTGAGGCCATGGTTGAGCAGGATTTGAAAGAGGGCAGAAACGACGGAAGAATTCAAACGCGTTTTCCACCTGAACCAAACGGATACCTGCATATCGGTCATGCAAAGGCAATCTGTCTGGATTTTGGTATTGCAGATAACTATAAGGGGATTTGCAATCTGCGTTTCGACGATACCAATCCTGTGAAAGAGGATGTTGAATATGTGGATTCTATCATGGAAGATATTCAATGGCTTGGCTATCAGTGGAAAAATATTTACTATGCCTCTGATTATTTTCAACAACTTTGGGATCTTGCTGAAAAACTTATTATCGACGGCAAGGCTTATATCGACGAACAATCGGCCGAAACTATTGCCAAACAAAAAGGTACGCCTACGGTTCCGGGAACTGAAAGTCCTTTCAGAAACAGACCCGCGCAGGAAAGTCTGGAACTTTTCCGCAGGATGAATACCGGTGAGATTCCTGAAGGTGCCATGGTGCTTCGTGCGAAAATCGACATGGCGTCTTCCAACATGCATTTCAGAGATCCGATTATGTACAGGGTAATTACCGACCATCCGCATCACAGAACAGGCTGGACATGGAAGGCTTATCCAATGTATGATTATGCCCACGGGCAATCGGATTATTTCGAAGGGGTAACGCATTCTCTTTGTACACTGGAGTTTGAAGTTCATCGTCCTTTGTACGACTGGTTTATTGATCAGTTTCAGGATACAGATTACAGACCACGCCAAACAGAGTTTAACCGCCTGAATATCACTTATACAGTGATGAGCAAAAGAAAAATGCTCCAATTGGTGCAGGAAGAATTGGTAACTGGTTGGGATGACCCAAGAATGCCGACTTTGTGCGGTTTGCGTCGCCGTGGTTATACTCCTGAAGCGATTCATAATTTTATCGATAAAATTGGTTATACCAAATATGATGGTATCATCGATGTGGGTTTGCTGGAATATGCTGCCCGTGAGACGCTTAACAAAGCTGCTACCCGTGTGAGTGCGGTTCTTAATCCGGTAAAACTGATCATTACTAATTATCCGGAAGGAGAAAAGGAAATTCTGCTGACTGAAAATAATCCTGAAGATGAAAATGCGGGCAGTCGTGAGATTTTATTTACGAGAGAACTGTGGATCGAAAGAGATGACTTCATGGAAGAAGCTCCGAAGAAATTCTTCAGAATGACACCGGGACAGGAAGTTCGACTCAAAAGTGCCTATATCGTTAAATGCACAGGCTGTAAAAAAGACGAAGCAGGTAACATCACTGAAGTTTATTGCGAATATGATGCAAATACCAAAAGTGGGATGCCGGATGCCAGCAGAAAAGTAAAAGGCACCCTGCACTGGTTATCTACTGAAAATGCCGTGGAAGCTGTGGTGAGACTTTACGACAGATTATTTATGGTGGAAAATCCATCAGCAGATGAAAGAGATTTCAGAGATTTACTCAATCCTGATTCTTTGAAAGTGTTAGAGGGCTGTTATGTGGAACCCTGGCTGAAGAATGAAAAACCACTTTCTCATTTTCAGTTCCAACGTACCGGCTATTTTAATATTGATCCGGATTCAACATCTGATAAACTTATTTTCAACAGAACTGTTTCATTAAAAGACAGTTGGGCGAAAGAACAAAAGAAATAAAGAGGAGACGTGGTAGTCGCGTCTTAATCCCATATATTAATCAAAATTTATATTTGTATGAAAACCAATTTATCACTCATTACATGCGCCTTAAGTTTACTGTTTATATTCAGCGCCTGTACTCCCAAAGATGCAGATCTCGACACCAAACTGAATTTTTCCAAACTCAG
>JBILFS010000043.1:0-9305 GCA_044351455.1 Paludibacter sp.
AAAACAGGAAGCACCATGACGGGGCAAACGAACGATGCGAATATCATGCGCAAAGTATTTTCCCCCAAACTGAGCACCCATGCCAAAATCCTGGGCCTGTTTCAGGATTTTTTCTTCCATTTCTAAATCCCTGAATGCCTGTCCGAGTTCATTGCCTGTAGTTGGCAGTTCGTCGTAATATTTGGTAGAAGCGAGTTTAACGGTTTTCATGCAGGCATCAGCAGAAGTGCCTCCAATAACAAAGGCGATATGATACGGAGGACAAGCAGCTGTACCCAGGGTTTTCATTTTTTCAGTCAGGAATTTTTCCAGCGATACAGGGTTTAATAATGCCTTTGTTTCCTGGAATAAATAGGATTTATTGGCCGATCCTCCACCTTTTGCAATGAAAAGGAATTTATATTCATTGCCATGACCGGCAACGAGATCAATTTGAGCTGGTAAATTGGTGCCCGTATTTACCTCGTCGTACATATTCAATGCAGCATTCTGCGAATAACGGAGATTTTCGTGTGTGTATGTTTCATATATGCCTTTGGAAAGTGCTTCTTCATCAGCGCCATTGGTCCATACATTATTGCCTTTTTTGGCATAGACGGTAGCTGTTCCGGTATCCTGACAAAATGGAAGAACTCCTTTGGCTGCAATTTCCGCATTTCTCAACATGGTTACAGCCACAAATTTATCATTTTCACTCGCCTGTGGATCAGCCAGGATTTTTGCCACCTGTTTCTGATGTTCGGGTCTTAATAAAAAAGAACAATCACGCATCGCAGTTCTGGCCAACAAGGTCAATCCTTCCTGTTCTACCTGAAGTATTTCATTTCCTTCAAATGATTTTACACGCACGAAATCTTTGGTAAGCAGATAATATTCTGTCTTTTCTTTACCCATCGGAAAGGGTTCCTGATATTTGAATTCTTTTGCCATAACTGAAAAATTTAGTTGCATTTTTTTGCGCTGCAAAATTACAAAAATATCATGTCGGTTGGATGTGATATTGTTATTTTATTGCGAATAATTATTGAATCTGATACAGAATGTTTTTTTTGACTAAATCTTTGCATTTTTATCTGAATAAAGTATAATTATTTGTTATATTTGCAGATTAAAATTGGTCTGTTTTCTTATTAAATACTTAAATTAACATGATGGTACACGAACTAAAGTATGATGAATCAAATCAGGTGGTTACACTTGTATTCAGGAATCATTTATTATTTACGGATGTCAAACCGATGACAGATGTTATCAACGAGCTATTGGTTGGTAAGCCTTACAGGCAATTAATGGTGTTTATTCACGATGTTTATCAGGTTGAGAATCGCGAAACACGGGACGAGCTCAGTAGATATCTTACCGAAATTAAAATTTCTGATGTTGCCTTTGTAGGTGGTAGTGCTGCCAACAGGATGGTTGCCAGAGTTTTAATTAAAACAGGAGTGGTGAAACTTAACGGAGATTTTTTCAAAGATGTTGAAGAAGCAATTAATTGGTTAAAAAGTAAAAGAATATAAATATGGAATCGAATACAGTAATAACAAATGCCCGCGAGAGAATCGCACATATCGAAGATGTACTCTCATCTGTAGCGGCCGGAGAACTCGAGCTAAGGATTGAGTCAGAAGTTGAAGACGATCTGACAGGAATTGAACAAGCCATTAATCTTCTGATTGATGACTTAACACATGAGTTGAAGAAAAGTCTGAAAATGAAACAGGAGATGGAAGAGAAACTGAAAAAAATTCAGGATCAACAAAAAACCATCCTCCAGCAACAGGAAGATTTAATGGAACTATCGAGTCCTGTTTCAAAAGTATGGGAAAATATCCTTATTCTACCGGTTATCGGCACGCTGGATAGTCAGCGTACGCAAATTATGATGGAAAACCTGCTTCAAAAAATTGTTGCAACCGGTTGTACTACTGCTATTCTGGATATTACCGGTGTTCCTACTGTGGATACTCAGGTTGCGAATCACTTGCTGAAAACGGTTACTGCTGCTCGTTTACTGGGTGCAGAATGTATCGTTAGTGGCATTAGTCCTGCTATAGCACAAACCATCGTTCATCTGGGTATCAATTTGTCAAACATCCTTACTAAAGCTACATTGCAGGATGCCATGATATATGCACTCAGGAAAAATGAACAACTGGTCGACGGAAAAGTGAAGCTAAATAATACAGACTCTGAAGAAATTTAGGCCATGTCATACATCGAAAGAAAAATACCTATCATCAAAATCAGAGATTTTCTGATAGTGTCCATTCAGGTGGATATGCACGACCGGCTTGCGCTGCAGCTTCAAACACAAATCCTTGAGGAAATCAGTCGAACGCATGCCAGAGGCGTTTTAATTGATATTTCAACCCTCGAAATGGTTGATTCATTTATTGGCAGGGTTTTATCGGGCATGGCATCAATGGCAGCCATCATGGATGCAGCAGTTGTAATTGTGGGTATGCAGCCTGCTGTTGCAATCACACTTGTAGAACTGGGTCTGGAAATGCCGGGTGTGGAAACGGCATTGAATATGGAATTAGGCATGGAAATGCTTGAAAAGAAATTAAAATCCTGAATGATTGATGATTGAACTGGAGTCGGATCAAAGCTGGGAATTGCTGGAAACGAGTATAATTTCCAGTGAATACGAAATCGTAAAAGCAAGGCAAAATGTAAGGGAGTTTGCCAAAGCCGCAGGTATGGGTATTGTCGACCAGACCCGAATTACTACAGCCGTATCAGAACTGCTCAGGAATATGTATATGTATGCCAATGGTGGTGTAATGACCATTGAAAGGGGAATAGTAGAGGATCGGATGTCGTTAATTATTACCTGTAAAGATGAAGGTCCCGGAATTGAGGATATTAATCTTGCCATGCAGGATGGTTATACTTCAGGACTTGGAATGGGATATGGATTGCCGGGAACGAAGAGACTTGTTGATGTTTTTGAAATCAGATCGGAATTAAATAAAGGCACTACTGTCAGAATTATTAAATGGAAGTAAAAAGAGAGCATTTCCTTATCCTCGGGATTGATAGCGATGCTGATGTGGGCGTTTGCAGAAGAAAATCCGTTGCTCTTGCTTCTCAGTTGGGTTTTGATGATGTTAAAACCGGCGAGGTTGCAATACTTGTTTCTGAAATGGTAACCAATGTGCTGAAACATGGTGGCGGCAGGGGCAAAATCAGTATCGGACAATTAACCGACGAATCGGGTCGTAAAGCGATTGAAATCGTTTGCTGTGATGGTGGAAATGGTATCAGAGATATAGAAAAGGCAATCGGTGATGGTTTTACTGAAAAAGATTCATTGGGTATTGGTCTTGGTACCATCAGAAGATTCTCGGATATTTTTGAAGTGAATCCGGCCCGCGAAATTACAGACGCATTGATTGAATCAACCCATTTGTTTAAACACTGTCTGAGGGTGGTGAAATGGGTTCCGAATCTGACCTGGAAGGGAACAAACAGAAATTTACTGATTGGCGCTGTATCTCACAGTAAACCAGGTGAAATGCTGAATGGAGATTGCTTCGTGGTCAGTCATATAAGCCATAGTAAAACAATTGCTGCCGTTGTCGACGGACTTGGACACGGGAAGGATGCCAATATCGCTTCATCTATAGTGAAAGAGCAAATCCTGCTCAAAGGTAATTTGCCTGTTGAAGAACTGGTAAGGTATATTCATCAGGCTACCAAAGGAACAAGAGGTGCTGTTATTGGCTTGTTGCTGATTGATACAGAGAAAGGTACGCTCCATTTTACAGGGGTGGGAAATATTGAAGGTTTTGTTCACTCCGGTGATGATAAAAAGAGTCTGATCTCTTTCGGAGGAATTCTTGGTCATCAGATTCGTACTCCAAGGGTTTATGAATATCCATTCAAACCGGGTGATGTGATTTGTTTGTACAGTGATGGCCTGAATTCCAGATGGAATCCTAAGGAAATCAACTGGAAGGAGCATCCCCAGAAAATTGCTGAGAATTTAGTTAGTCAATATTCAAGATTAAACGATGATACCACAGTTCTTATTATCAGTCACATTGCATGAAATCGGCACTTTACAGGTGTTGAATGAAACGGATGTGGTCAGGGCGAGAAACCTGGCTTCTTTGTTGGCGCAGGAACTGAAATTTGATAAAACATCAAGCATCAGAATCGGAACTGCTGTTTCTGAACTTAGCCGAAATATGCTTGAACATGCCAAAGGTGGTGTGGTGGAATTTTTTCTGGGGGATAAAAATGATTTGAGCGGACTTATTATTGTCTTCAAAGATAAAGGTCCGGGTATAGAACAGTTAGAGGCTATTCAGGCTGGTACTTTTAAATCGCTCCGGGGGATGGGAGTGGGTTTGTCGGGTTCGCAAAGATTGATGGATGATTTTGATATCCAAACTGCTAAAGGTAAAGGAACTACCATTACCATGGCTAAATGGTTATCCGAATTTAAGACTTCCTTTGAAACTGACCGGTTACAGCTTATTCAATCTGCATTCAGAAGAATGATTGAAAGGGGTGAATCCAGCCTTGTTGATACTGTTAATGCTCAGAATAAAGAACTGCTCGATTTGTTGAGAAATCTTCAGGAAAGAAATGAGGAGATTGAAACTATCAATAAAGAACTGGAAGATACCAACAAGGGTGTGCTGGCGTTGAACAGGGAACTCGAAGATAAAGCATTGGCTATTGATAAAGCCAAACAGCAGGCCGAACAGGCAAACCGTGCTAAAAGTGATTTCCTGGCGCATATGAGTCATGAAATCAGAACACCAATGAATGCAGTACTCGGTTTTGCCGAACTTCTTTTGAAGACGCCACTGGATAAAACTCAAAAGCAATATGCTGAGAATGTGAATGTTGCCGGTAAGGCACTTCTCGGTATTATTAATGATATTCTCGACTTCTCCAAAATTGAAGCTGGTAAACTGGAACTGGAAATTGTGGAGACTGATCTCTACGAACTTATCTATCAAACCATTGAGATTTTTAAATATGCTACTGCAAAAAAGGGACTGAATCTTATTCTTACTTTAGAGCCTGGTACACCTCAGTTTTTAATGGCTGACCCAACCCGTCTTAAACAGATTCTTATCAATTTATTAAGTAATGCCATCAAATTTACAGAAAAAGGTTTTGTTGAATTGAAAGTGGGTTATTTTGAAAAAGATAATGATCGGAAATTTGTGAGTTTTGATGTGACCGATTCTGGTATAGGAATAACACCGGAACAGCAACAGCGACTATTTAAAGCTTTTTCACAGGCTGATAGTTCTACAACCCGTAAATTTGGAGGTACTGGTCTCGGACTGGTTATTTCCAGTTTGCTGGCAGCCAAAATGAATAGTGCTTTGTGTATTGATAGTCAATGGGGTAAGGGTAGTACTTTTTCATTTGTAATTGAATCAACGTTTCAGGATGCTCTTTGGTTAGGTCGTGAAAAGATTGCCTACAAAAAGGTGTTACTCATGGATTACAATGAAAAAACCCTGCTCAATCTTAAGAAGTGGTTTGATTACTGGAAGATTCCGTGTGATACTTATAAAACAGCAGCTCTTGCCGGTGAGGCATTAAAATCAGGTAAATACGATCTGATTATCGGCAGGAATAAAATGCCTTTTTTAAGTGAGGAGGAACTTGTTGACAACGTCAGAAATATTCTGAAAAATCTGCAAAAGAAACCTGATATTCTGATGCTGCATAATAATTATGATGAATATCAGGAAGAGATTTATACCGATGAACCAATCAGACTTTCACGCATGATGATGCCGGTGGAAATCGGAAGTTTGTGGAACTTGTTGACAGATGTTGAGAATCAAATGATTGATCAACTTCAACAGGATAACCGGAAAACTAAAATGGCACTCGAGATCGATGAAAATATTGGAAGAAAGCTTATTCTGATTGCTGAGGATGTGAAAATGAACCTGATGCTTGCCAAAATCCTTGTTAAAACCATCATCCCTGAGGCTGAATTTTTAGATGCCGAAAACGGACAGGAAGCGGTTAATCTGGTAGCAGAATATGATGTTGATCTCATTCTCATGGATGTTCAAATGCCGGTTATGGATGGCATTGAAGCAACAGAACTTATCCGTCAACTTGATAAAAATAAGGTTAAACACATTCCTGTTGTTGCGCTGACGGCCGGTGCATTGAAAGAAGAAAAAGAGAAAGCAATCTGGGCTGGTATGGATGATTTTCTTGCCAAACCGATTGACAGCGTCCAGCTAAAAAAGATATTATTAAAATATCTTCAGTAATCCTGAAACATTTTTTCTTTAGGTTTGTTTTTTATCTTTATAAAAAGCAGTACCTTTGCACCCTGAATGGAGGGGTAATCCTTTTTTGTATAAAACAATAATAATCAAAGGTTTCCATACTTACCCGAAAAAAATATAAAAATAAAAATATGAATAAAAAAGCTTTATTGATGATTCTCGATGGATGGGGAATCGGTAATGGTTCTGAGGCGGATGTGATTGCATCGACCCCTACACCAAACTGGGATGCACTTGTTGCAAAATATCCGAATACTTATCTGCATGCTTCAGGAGAAGATGTTGGTTTGCCTGATGGACAAATGGGTAATTCTGAAGTTGGTCACCTGAATATTGGCGCGGGACGTGTTGTTTATCAGGATCTTGTGAAAATTAACATTGCCTGTCGCGATAACAGCATCCTGCAAAATCCTGAGATTATCAATGCCTATTCTTATGCACGTGATAATCAAAAAAAGATACATTTCCTGGGATTGGTTTCTGATGGTGGTGTGCATAGTTCATTGGATCATCTTTTAAAATTGATTGATATTGCCAAAGAATATGGTATTTCAGATGCTTATGTGCATTGCTTCATGGATGGTCGTGATACTGACCCAAAAAGTGGTAAGGGTTTTATCGAAACTCTGAATCAATATACACAAAAAACTACCGGTAAAATTGCAAGTATCATCGGTCGTTATTATGCCATGGATCGTGATAAACGTTGGGAGCGTGTTCGTGAGTCTTATGACTTGCTTGTAAAGGGAATAGGTACTCCTGCTGTTGATCCTGTTGCGGCAATGCAGGCTTCCTATGATGCAGGTGTAACCGATGAATTTGTGAGGCCTGTAGTGATGACTGATGAAGCAGGAAATCCTGTTGCTACTATTGCTGAGGGTGATGTGGTGATTTTCTTCAACTATCGCAACGACAGAGCCAAGGAACTTACCATTGTGCTTACACAAAAAGATATGCCTGAATTTGAAATGCACACCATTCCGCTGGAATATTATTGCATGACGCCTTATGATTCTTCATTCAAAGGATTAAAAGTGCTTTTTGATAAGGATAACGTGCAGAATACATTGGGCGAGCATCTTTCATCTTTGGGTCTCAAACAATTGCGTATCGCTGAAACAGAAAAATTTGCGCATGTGACTTTCTTCTTCTCTGGTGGTCGCGAAGCTGAATTTGATGGTGAAGAGAGAATTCTGATTCCTTCTCCAAAGGTTGCAACTTATGACCTGAAACCGGAAATGTCGGCATATGAGGTTAAAGATGCATTGATTGCAGCATTGAACAAAAAGAAATTTGATTTTGTTGCTTTGAACTTTGCAAATGGTGATATGGTTGGTCATACCGGAATTTATGAAGCAGTGGAGAAAGCAGTTAAGACTATTGATGAGTGTGTAGGCGAAGTTGTAAATGTTGCTGTAGCCAATGATTATGAGGTGATTATCATTGCAGACCATGGAAATGCCGATAATGCAATGAACGAAGATGGTTCGCCAAATACTGCTCACTCTTTAAATCCTGTTCCGTTCATCTATGTAACAAGTCGTGAAGGTGCTCAGGTGCAACCCGGTATCTTAGCCGATGTGGCTCCATCAATCTGTCAGATTCTGGGTATTCCACAGCCTGCTGAAATGACCGGCAAAGGATTACTTAAATTATAATTGTTAATCATTAAGATAATAAAACCACAAAAGGCACAGAAGAATACAAAAGAAATCACAAAAGAATAAATATTTAATCTGATTTTTTAATATCTTTTGTGATTCCTTAGTCTTCCTTTTGTGCCTTTTGTGGTTAAACATAATATCAATGCGCAAAGCCTTACAAAACCGTATCCTCATCCTCGATGGAGCCATGGGCACCATGATTCAGCGTCATAAACTGACAGAAGCTGATTATCGTGGTGAACAATTCAAAGATGTGCCTCATCATCAAAAGGGGAATAATGACTTGCTGGTTCTTACTCAACCGGAAATCATTTATAACATTCACTGCCAATATCTGGAAGCGGGTGCTGATATCATTGAAACCAATACTTTCAATTCGCAGACCATTTCCATGGATGATTACGGGATGTCCCATATGATCAGAGAAATGAATCTGGAGGCGGCTAAGTTAGCAAGAAAAGCAGCTGATCATTTTACTTCTTTAAATCCTGATAAACCAAGATTTGTGGCCGGAGCGGTTGGCCCAACCAATAAAACAGCTTCCATGTCGCCGGATGTTAATAATCCTGCATATCGTGCTGTTAGCTTTGATATGTTGGTAGATGCTTATCAGGAACAAATTGAAGCATTGCTTGAAGGTGGTGTGGATGCAATTCTCATTGAAACAATTTTCGATACCCTGAACGCCAAAGCGGCTCTTTTTGCTGTCGAAATGGCCATGGCGAAAACCGGAAAGAAAGTTGAGTTGATGATCTCTGCTACTGTTGCAGATGTTAGTGGCAGGACACTCTCCGGTCAGACTATCCGCGCTTTTCTGGCATCAATCCGTCATGCTGATGTGCTTTCTGTTGGTTTAAATTGCTCTTTTGGAGCCAAAGACCTGAAACCATATCTGGAAGAAATTGCTGCATTTTCACATGTTTTTGTAAGTGCTTATCCGAATGCAGGATTGCCTAATCAGTTCGGCGAATATGATGAAAGTCCCGAAATGATGGCGCTTCAGGTGAAGGAGTATTTTGACGACAAACTTATAAATATCATCGGTGGATGTTGCGGTACAACGCCTGACCATATTGCGGCTTACCAACAATTAATTCAGCATGCTGATGTGCGAAAGCCTCAACCTGAAAGTGATTCCGAAGGTGTGTTGCATTTGTCGGGACTGGAGCATCTGGAGATTAAAAACGATACGCTTTTTGTCAATATCGGGGAAAGATGTAATGTGGCAGGTTCAAGGATGTTTCTGCGACTCATCAATGAAAAGAAATACGAGGAAGCGCTTCAGATCGCCAGAAAACAGGTGGAAGATGGAGCTCAGATTATCGACATCAACATGGATGATGCCATGCTGGAT
>JBILFS010000044.1:0-9298 GCA_044351455.1 Paludibacter sp.
CAACAACCTGGACAAGTGGCACAACTTTACCGGTTTGGCATACTTATCTGACAGGGGTAGTTCCTACAGATCCAACTGTTTATTATGCCAACGACGGAAGCACTGGTACTTCCGGAAGATTAAACTCATTCGGAACAACTTCAGCTTCTGATAGAGCCTTAGGATTAAGTCCCGGCGGCGCAATCAATGATATAAGCTATGTCGGATGGAGATTGGTTAACAATACAGGTAAAACACTGAAAGAACTGAAAGTGAACTGGACTGCTGAACAATGGAGGGTAACAGCTTCAAGTCAACAGGTTATCAGATTGTACTACAAAATCAATTCATTTGATTTAAGTACACCGGGTACCGAAGTTGGAACATTAAATTCACCAAAATTTGGTTTAGTAGCCGCTGCGCTCGACGGTAACGATGCTGCAAACAGAGTTTCCACGCAAACAACCATTAATTTAGGGGTTGGTTTGCCAAACGGTTCTGAAATTACTTTGATTTGGGGCGTTGCAAAACAAGCCAGTGCGAATCAGTTACTTGCCATTGACGATATATCAGTGAAAGCAAGAGCAGCACAGGATATCAATGTAACTCTATCATTACCTGCATTTACTTATGGTAACTCTTCTGTTGATTTAAATAGTTATTTCAGTGCCAACAGTGGTTTGACTTTAAGTTATTCAAGCAGTAATACTAACGTTGCACAAATTACAGGTGGTAATACCCTGAACATTGTAGGTCCGGGAAGTTTTACAATTTATGCAGATCAAGCTGGTGATGTTGATTATATTGCAGCCACTCAGAACAGTCAGAATGGTACAGTAAAACCACAGACACCGGTATTAAATCCTACATCGTCAATTACAACGACATCTTTCAATACTTCATGGACAATCAATAACGGATCCAATGATGCTGGTACTACATATTTCCTGCAATATGCCGGAAGACCCGATATTCAGGATGCAATTGACAATAGTGAGGCAAATTCAAATGAATTCAGTGGTATTGTGCCAAAAAATTACAATATTACAGGATTAACTGCAAATCAGTTGTATCACTACAGGGTATTTGCTACTAATTCCGGATTATATTCAGGATACAGTCAATCATTAACGGTAACAACCGGTAGCGATTATATTTCAGATCAGGATGGTGACTGGGATACTCCTGTCAATTGGGATGTGAATATTAGCAGCCCGAATCCATATGGTAACAGTGTTACTATCAATACTGAAATTACGGCATTCAATACTGCCCGTGACTCCATCGTGGTTAATAAATTAGTTATCACCCAAAATGGTAAACTGAATAATCAGGAAATAATTCATGTTACAGGTGATTTAATCATTATGTCGGACATTAACGGTAAAACAGGTCAGATCTTAAATTCGAATAGTTTAAGAATGGGTCCTACTTCAAGAGTAATCCTGAGGAAGAAATTTGGTCCGAATTCCACACACGGTTGGTATTTTATGGGCTTCCCATATAATGTGACCGAAGCTCAGTCATTCATTGGTAGTACAAACACTGCTGCAAGTTGGGGTAATAATTTTGCTTTCGAAGCTGCTAAAAATTATTATGTTATTCGTTATGATGGACAACAACGTGATGCAACGGGTCTGTTTAATGGGACTTCCGGCTTAAACTGGAAAGATGCAAGTACGAAAACTTTTGCATCAGGTGTAGGTTATTCAATAACTGTTCCTAATGATACTACCATTGATTTCGTAATTCCTCATGCACAGAAAGGTAATATATTTGCATCATCAGGAACAAGATCAGTGACTCAGTATACTACAAATGGAAGTAATTATCACCATAGCTGGAATCTGATAACTTCTCCGTTGGCATCTGCTTATAATCTTGCATCAACACCTTCACAGGCTCCTTATTATGTATGGAACAGATTAACTCAATCTTATGATGTGAAAATGCCGGCTGAAAGTTATAAAGTTTATCCTTATGAAGCATTCTTCCTGCAGGCTCAATCTGGTTCAATGAGTTTTGTTGATGGCGGACGATCGTTTAAAGTTGGAGCTGTTTCCAATGCTGGTTCTTTTGATGAACTGAAAATCAGTATTTCAAATGCTACTTTGAGTGATCTTACCAGAATCAGATTTGAAGAAGGTGCATCGGATGAATATGTTATCGGAAAAGATGCTGCTAAATTCATTAGTGATAATACGAATCTGCCACAGATTTATTCCCACATCAATGGAAAACTGGTAGCTGTGAACACACTTCCTTCTACTCAAAAAGTTGTTGATTTGTTAACCAAAACAGGTCAGACAGGAAATTTCACCATCAGATTGGATAATAAGAATTCTTTGGCTAACTTTGCATCTGTAAAATTAATCGATAGTAAAACTTCTACTGTTACTGAATTATTAACCAATGATTATAATTTCACTGAAGATAATAAATCAGAAGTTAGCAGATTCAAAATATCAGTTGTTTACCAGGATGCCAGTGCAGTGAATACCATTGGAGATTTGGGAATCTCAGTTGATGTAAGTTCAAACAAAGCTGTAATCAATGGATTAAGCTCTTCAGCCAATATACAGTTATTTGATATGGCAGGCAAGTTGATCTATACAGCTAATCAGATTCGTGATGGATATGTGATTGACCTGAAATCTAAAGGAGTATTCTTCCTGAATATAACCACCGAAAGCGGTAATAATCGTTTAAAATTAATGAATAATTAAAAAAATTAAAATATAAAGATATGAAAAGATTGAAATTTATTGCCTTTGTGCTGGTATTTCTAGCCATGAGTATCGTTCAAACTTATGCTCAGTTTGGCCCTCCGGGTGACCCGGGTGGTACTGGCGGTGGTGCTGCAGTTCCTCTTGATGGTGGTTTACTCCTTGCATTATTAGCCGGTGGAGGTTTCGCAGCTTCCTTGTTAAAGAAAAAGAAAAAAGATGGTGAAGATGCTCAGTAATCGTCACTAATAATCAAAAAGAATAGCCGGATATTAAACTTATCCGGTTATTTTTTGTTTCAAATTTAAATTTATAACGCATGAAACGTCCATGTGACCCGAAAAAAATAATTATAAACAGATGAAAATTCTTGAAATAATCCGAAAGTATCCAATGTTGCTTGTTTTTGCAATATTGATTTTAGTCGTAATGCTATTCAACGACAATATCAGGGCATTGGATTTTTATCAAAACTTTTTTAATCTGTATACCGATTGGGTTGGAAAAACAACTGTTTTGCTGATCAGATTATTTCATCCGGATGCAGTATTTGAGGCAGGTTCTTTGATTACCCATGGGACTTATTCTTATATGCTTCATTCCAATTTTGCTTTGCGTTACCATGTATTTATCTTTCTGATTTTATTTTTACTTCCCGGAAATCTGAAAAAGAGTGTTTTATACTTTCTCTTATCAGTATTATTGCTTTTTGTAATTTCTGTACTCAAATGTTTTACCGAAGTTTTATCTCCCAATGAATTGGGTTTGGCTCTGGCAGAATTAATAACCACCAACAGAAATTTATTGCTAATCCTGGCATTAAGCTATAAGATTAAAATCAATTCGTTTCTATTTCAGGTATATTTAAAGGTTGAAGAATTTCTCAAAGAGAAACTTGTATTGTCCCTGTTCACTTTCGTTGTAATCCTGATTTATGTAACTCCACTTTCATCAGTCATCGAAGAACTTAGTTACAGCAGTCTGGAAAGCTGGTTTGATGCTTTCACTGATTTGTTATTATTTATATCAGGGGCATTTCTGGAGTTGTTGAATTATCAACCCCGAATTGTGGATAAAATGATTTATATTGATAATTACTGGGTTTATCTGGGACGACCTTGTCTGGGTATAGGCTTAATGATTACCTTCCTTTTTATCATTATGAATATCAAAAGTAAACTTGAAAACAGAGTAGTCTTCATTCTGATCGGATATATCATTATCATTGTTATGAATGCGGTTAGAATCGCTTTTGTGCTCCTGCATCTGGTAAAGCATGGCGATTATAAACTTACCCTGACTGTGCACGATTTGTCGGACTATTTCTTCTATGTGGTGGTGTTTGTCATGATTTTATCATACCTCAACTGGTTTCAGTACCTGAAAATATTCCCATCAAAAAAGGAAATTAAACAAACTACTGATATTAATAATTGAGTTTTTATGAGTAAATTTGCATAAAATAATGCATTTTTACCTTTGAAAAAAATAGTAGTTTATACCCTGGAACCGGATGGAAATCTTGGATGTTTTCCCGCCTGTCATGTTGTGGATGTCGATGATGAAAATAAATTTTTGTCGGCGTTTGTAACAATCAGCAAATCAAACATAAAGAATTACAAATATCATTTCGATGAGCTTGATGAATTATTAATTCAGCTGTGTTTTCAGCTGGATATAAATACCATCATTCAGAAAATCAATCATCCGGCAACCAAAAGCCGGGATAAACTTATCAATAATTTTTTCGGCAGTAAAGGTAAAAAATTATCACAACAGGATGAGTATATTAAAAACTATATCATTGATTATCTGAATAATTATCTGAATAAGTTTTTTAGTCTCGTTGCAGAAAAACCACTTTATTTACTTAACGGAAGATTTCCTTTTTCATGGCTAAAATTGAATATTCAGGAAGAAATTCCGGAGCTTTTTTATCGTTTCGAAAATGTCAATAAGGAATTAACGTACTCTCTGTTAGTTTCTGCGTCAAACAGGAAACTTTCTCTGACTAATGCTATCCTGATTTCCCGCGACAGGGCAAGGATTCTGATAAAGAACTCCATTTACGAGTTTGAATCTTATGTAAATGGTATTAAGCTTGTTCCGTTTTTCAATAAGGATGTCATTTCCATTTCTTCTGATAAAAAACAGGAGTATGTGACAAAAGTAATCCTGCCTTTGGTTGAAACCAACAGGGTTATTCCTCAGGGTTTTGAAATTCAGACGCTTACTGAAGTTTCTCAGATTATTCTCAGGGTTAAAGAATCTCATGCAATTCAACAGTTTTCTTTGTTTGAAACGAATAATACTCAGGCTCTGGTGCAGGATATCACCTTTGAATTAATCTTCAAATATCAGGATTTTAGTTTCAGGGCCGGTCAGAAAGGCAAATTAACTGAAGTGAAGTATGACGGGGAAGATTTTATAATTTTCCATGTGCATAGGGATTTTGAAGCAGAAGAGCAGTATATCCTTGAATTCGGGAATCTTGGATTTAATTTGCGCGACAGGATTCGAAAGATTTCTTATTATGAAGGAATTGAATGGTTGAATACGCATAACCGACATCTGGAATCTTTGGGTGTAGATATACAGTTTCAAAGAAAGAGTACGGATAATCCTGTGTTTTTTATTGGCGACAGAGAAATTTCGGTGCAACTGAACGAGGAAAAGGATTGGTTTGATATTCGGGGGAAGGTTCGGTTTGGTGTTTTTGAATTTCCTTTGGTGTTGATTCTCAATTATATGAAGCAGAATAAAAGGATGATTCTCTTGCCAAACGGGGAATTTGCACAAATACCGCAGTCCTGGTTTGATGAGTATCTTTCTCTTGCAGAATTCATCCGGAATGAACATGGTCATACTGTTTTTCCGAAGCAATTTGTGGTTGTTGCTGATGCTTTATCTGCTGCTTCAAAAATTAAGTTAACCCTGAAAACGGGTTTAAGAAAACTTCTTGAAAAGGATTTTAAGGATGATTTTGATTTGCCATTGCATTTTAATGGCCAGTTAAGGTCATATCAGTTAGATGGTTATAAGTGGCTGAGAATTCTGGATGAACTTCATTTAGGAGGATGTCTGGCTGATGATATGGGTTTGGGAAAAACCATTCAAACGCTTTGCCTGATTCAATGGCTGAAGGAAAATAAACGGGGCAAAGTGCTTTTGGTTGTTCCTACAAGTTTGATTTATAACTGGCAACAGGAAGCATCCAAATTTACGCCTGATATCAGCATTGCGGTTCATACAGGCTCAGGAAGGAGCAAAACAACGGAAGAGTGGGAGCGTGCTGATATCATTCTGACCAGTTATGCTATTTTGAGAAGGGACAGGGATTTATTTGCCTCATATCATTTTGAATATGTGATTTTGGATGAGGCTCAGGCAATCAAAAATCCTCAATCGGATATTACGCAGGTTTGTCTAACTCTGCAATCTAATCATTATCTGACGCTTACCGGAACGCCAATAGAAAACTCACTTTCTGATTTGTGGTCGCAGGTGCATTTCTTTTCCCGCAATATGCTGGGATCGGTCAATCATTTTATGCAGGCTTGCAAGAAACCGGAAAAGATTGAACTTTACAGAAATCTGCTAAAACCTTTTTTGTTGAGAAGACATAAAACTGAAGTTCTGAAGGATCTTCCGGAGAAAAATATCATTGTTCAGTATTGCGACATGGGCGATGAACAAAAGAAGTTTTACCGGGAATTAAGAAATTCTTACAGAGAAAAATTTCTGGAGAAGAAGAACAGAAACGAAGCCATCAATCCTGTAATTTTGTTGGAAGGATTATTGCGACTCCGGCAGGCTGCCAACCATCCGGTTTTGATTGAGAATGACTATGTCAATGAATCAGGAAAATTTAATGTGGTGGTTGAGATGATGATGGATGTTATTAATCAGGGTGATAAGATTCTTATTTTCAGTTCATTTGTTGAGCATCTGAAATTATACAAAGCTTATCTTGACGAGCAGGAAATCGCGTATGCTTACCTCGATGGTCATACCAAAGACAGGGCTTCGCAGGTCGAAAGCTTTCAGCATGATGTGGATGTAAAGGTGTTTTTACTTTCGCTGAAAGCAGGTGGTACAGGTTTGAACCTGACAAGTGCCAATTATGTGTTTTTGTTGGACCCCTGGTGGAATCCGGCTGCTGAAATGCAGGCATTTGACAGAGCACACCGAATCGGTCAGCAAAAGAGTGTGTTTGTTTATAAGTTTATTGCTATTCAATCTATTGAGGAAAAGATTTATCAGCTTCAAAAACAGAAGATTTCACTGTCGGAAAGTATGCTGGATAATGATAATAATTTGTTGAAGGCTTTGAATACGGAAGAGATACTGGAGCTGATCGGGAATTAGTGAAATGTAATTTGATACAATTCCGGGGGTTAATAAAAAAAAATCGCCGGATGTTTTGTCCGGCGATTTTATCATGTTTATTATACCTTTCAACAGGTATTACATTATTATTCAGCTACAGGAGCAGCTTCGAATGTTTGCATGCTCATTCTCTTGTACCAGCTATAACGCCATTTTGCATTTTCCTCAGCAGCAGTGAATAATTCTTCTGCTTCTTTCGGGAATTGTTTTGACAAGGATGTATAACGGATTTCACTCTTAAGGAAGTCCTGGAACATATCCCACTGTGGTTCTTTAGAATCGAGTTGCATTGGGTTTTTACCTTCTGCTTCCAAAAGTGGATTGTAACGATACAAGTGCCAGTATCCTGATTTAACAGCATTTTCCTGTTGCTCGTTGTTCGATTTACCCATACCGGCAGCCAAACCGTGACTGATACATGGTGAGTAAGCGATAACGATGGATGGTCCGTCATAAGCCTCTGCTTCGCGGATAGCTTTCAGTGTTTGTGCCTGATTAGCTCCCAGTGCAACCTGAGCCACATAAACATAACCATAAGTGGCAGCAATCATACCGAGGTCTTTCTTGCGAACTTTCTTACCTGAAGCAGCGAATTTAGCTACAGCACCTACAGGAGTCGATTTTGATGCCTGACCACCGGTGTTTGAGTAAACTTCTGTATCCAGAACAAGAATATTAACATTTTTACCTGATGCAATTACGTGGTCTAATCCACCGAAACCGATGTCATAAGCCCAGCCATCACCACCAATAATCCACTGAGATTGTTTTACAAGATATTGATTCAATTCGTGAATTTCACTGCAATAGCTGCATTTGCAATCTTTTACAAGTGGTTTGATTTTGTATGATAATTCTTTTGTTTTATCACCATCATTCTTGAACTCAATCCATTCTTCGAATAAACCTTTCAGTTCATCAGAACAGCAGTTTTCAGCAATGGCAACTTTCATCAGTCTTTCGATACGATCGCGCATTTGTTCGTTGGCGAATAACATACCCAAACCAAATTCAGCATTATCTTCGAATAAAGAGTTTGCCCATGCCGGTCCGCGACCTTCGTCGTTGGTTGTATAAGGAGTAGAAGGAGCAGAAGCAGAATAGATTGAAGAACAACCTGTTGCATTAGCCACCATCTGACGATCACCAAATAACTGAGAAACAAGTTTCACATATGGAGTTTCACCACAACCAGAACAAGCACCCGAGAACTCAAACAATGGCGTAGCCAGCTGAGAATTCTTTACATTGGCTTTTACATCAACCAAATGTTGTTTTGTTTTCACATTTTCAACACAGAAATCCCAGTTGTTTTGCTCTTCGTATTGTGTTTCGATTGGAACCATTTTGAGGGCCTTGCCGTTTTTGTTACCCGGACAAACCTCAGCACAGTTATCGCAACCCATACAGTCGAGTACGTCAACCTGAATGCGGTATGACATACCGGCAAACTGTTTTCCGTTGGCTTTCAAAGCAGCGAATGGAGCACCTGATTGTTCAGTTTCATCCAAAACAAACGGACGGATAGCAGCGTGAGGACAAACATACGCACACTGATTACACTGAATACAGTTGTCCATTTCCCATACAGGAACAGTAGAAGCCACACCACGTTTTTCGTATTGCGTAGTTCCCTGATTCCAGGTACCATCTTCGCGACCGGTAAATGCAGATACCGGAATATTGTCACCAGCCTGAGCATTTACAGGGATAACGATATTTTTAACAAAATCAGGAACATTAGAATCGATCAAACCATCTTCATCAGGAAGATTAGCCCATTCAGCAGGAATTTCAACTTTTTCATATTCACCACCACGATCAACTGCAGCATTGTTCATGCTAACAACTTTCTCTCCTTTTTTACCATAAGTTTTTTCGATCGCATATTTCATCTGACCAACAGCCAGATCATAATCAATAACATTGGTAATTTTGAAGAAAGCAGATTGCAGGATAGTATTTGTTCTCTGTCCCAAACCAATCTGTTGAGCAATTTCTGTAGCGTTGATAATATACAAGGAGATATTATTGGCAGCCATGTATTTTTTAACCTTCACCGGAAGATTCTGCAATAATTCTTCAGCAGTCCAAACAGTATTCAAAAGGAAAGTACCATTTTTCTTCAGACCTTTGGTTACATCATACAAACGCAGGTAAGCCTGAACGTGACAAGCCACGAAGTCGGGAGTAGTTACCAAATA
>JBILFS010000045.1:0-8873 GCA_044351455.1 Paludibacter sp.
CAACTCTGTATTATACTCATAACGAAAAACGTGTGTATATAGTTGCAATTTTTGATACAAGACAAAATCCGAAAAGATTAAAACTATAATAAACAAACATATTATCAATTAAAAACTGAATAAACGTACAGACGTCATGCATGGCGTCTCTGAAATAGAAAAAAACAACATATTAATTAAATAGCATTCTGCTATTGTTCGCGCCCTCAGAAACCTAGGAAATTTCTTTAAAGCGAACACAGAAATGGAGTAATAAGCAAAATGCTCATGCCGAACGGCGTGGGCTTTTGACTTATCATTTCTGTGTGGCCTTCCTAGGGGCCCTGAGGGCGGGTAAGGATTTGTTCCACGCTTTTTTTGTACGTTGACTTTTCTTATCTGACCAATGGCATTGTGCAGAAACAAGCTCAACGTCATGATTAACTTATCTCCTACTATTGTTTAAAAAATATCAGCACAGCAAAGAAGAAATCGCATTTATTGAAGAAAATGTTCAGCCAATGGACTAATATTGGTATATGATGAATCAAGAAATATATTCTAAAAACATAGATATACGCGAAGATTATCTTTTAAAAAAAGACAATCTGCTGGAAATTCTTTTACAAGATAAAACCACATCAAAAAATATATTGTGGGCTACCGATTCTTATGAAAAAATGGGTGAAAGTTATTTATTTCAATCAGAAATATAAACAGAATTAATAACAGGCGAGTTTGGTAGTTTAATACAACCACGAGCCATAAAAAGCAAAGAAGAGCAACTATTCAGAACTCGAGATAAAGCAGAGGTTTTCACACCACTATCCATTGTTAAACTAATGAATGAGTTCTGCTATATTAAACGTGTAACTAAACACAATTGGCAAAAATACGTAGCTTTGCTGAAATTAGAAATAACCTGTGGTGAAGCACCATTTATAGTTTCTCGTTACGACCCTGTGTCTGATAGTCAGGAATTACTACCACTATCAGAGCGTGTAGGTTTTTTGGATAACAAAATGCGCATTGTTTCTAAATACTGCGAAACAGCCGAAGATTGGCTAAAATGGTCTAAAACAGCTTTTCAAAGCTCCTACGGTTACGAATGGCAAGGAGATAGTTTATTGATAGCTCGGGAAAATCTACTTTATACTTTTATTGATTATTACCAAGATAAATTTGGTAAAACTCCAAGCTTAGAGCTTCAAAAAGAGATTGCTGAAATTATTGTTTGGAACATATTTCAAATGGATGGTTTAAAATATGTGATACCCATGAGTTGTAAAACCGTAAAACAAATTATTAAAGGCGAAGCAACCTTATTTGGCAAAGAAGAAGACCGTATTTTTGAAAAGCAATGTGAAGGATGCGAAAAAAAAACTGCAACAAATCACAATGGTACTAATGTAAAAATTATGGATTAGAAAGAAGGTAAGATCATAGAGTTTGTGAAAATTGTTAATTAAGAAATTTTTGCAAAGTAGTTAATTTTGTTGATTATAAAAGACCTGATTTACTTGAGAATTACCGTATTTAACAAATTTATATTTTCCCGAGCCTCTCATGGGACTCGAACCCACGACCTAATCATTACGAATGATTTGCTCTACCAACTGAGCTAAAGAGGCAAATATTCAATATTTAGATGCAAACTTACAAAAAATCACCAAACAGTCAATACATTAATTAAATGAAAATAAATGTTTTGGTAATACTTTGTTAATAATGTACTGTTTTGAAATCAAAAAAATATTGATCGCATGTGATTTTTTTTGCACTTTTCTCAGTATTTTTTCATTTTTTTTTATTATATTGCAATCGTTTTCAATAAAATAAAAAACCAGTACCCATGAGTTATCTGAATTTTGATAAAACGCTGTTAATCAATCTTGATAAATCTCTTACAAAAGAGATGCTGCGTACAAACCGTGCAGGAGCATATAACAGCACTACGCTGATCGACTGCAACACCAGGAAGTATCATGGTCAGTTAGTAATTCCGATTCCTGAGCTTGACCAATCTAATCATGTATTGTTATCATCATTTGATGAAACCGTTATTCAACGGGGTGCAGAATTTAACCTTGGTATACATAAATACGAAGGGAATAATTTCAGCCCGAATGGTCATAAGTATATACGTCAGTTTGATTGTAATCTTATTTCCAGAACAATTTACAGGGTTGGTGGTGTAATTTTATCAAAAGAACGCTTGTTGGTTTCATATGAACCCAGGGTTTTGATCAAGTACACCCTCATGGAAGCGAAATCACCTACCCTGTTAAGATTCAGACCTTTCCTTGCTTTCAGAAGTGTAAATACGTTGATGCATCAGAATAATGATGTAAATACAAACTATTCTGAAGTGAAGAATGGCATCAGCATGTGTTTGTACAAAAACTATCCGACATTATACATGCAATTTTCCAGAAAAAATTCTTACCATCATCAACCCGATTGGTACAAAAACATAGAGTATTTCAAAGAACAGGAAAGAGGATATGAATTCAGTGAAGATTTGATGGTCCCCGGTTATTTTGAATTACCCATTAAAAAAGGAGAATCGGTAATTTTTTCTGCAGGAATATCTGAAACTTCAACTATCAATTTAAACCAGCTTTGGGACAAAGAGTTGCTCAGAAGAAATATTCGAAAAGATTTCTTTTCAACTTTAAAAAACTCCGCAGAACAATTTTATAAAAGGGTTGAAGATAAAACATACCTTTTGGCCGGATACCCCTGGTTCAATGCCCGTGGGCGTGATCAGTTTGTGTCATTGGTTGGTTCTACATTGCTGATTGACCGACCCGATTATTTTGATGCGATCATGGAAACTGCCTTAGAGGAAATCAGGAAACTGTTGAATGGTGAAAATAAGGATTTTATCATTGAAGGACTTGATGAGCCGGATGTGCTCCTTTGGTTTATCAGGGCAGTGCAACAATATGCTGAATACAATACCCTGAGCAGTGCAGCCGAAAGGTTTGAAGCTGTTTGTTCGGATATTATTACGTTTATACGAAAACAAAACCATCCGAGAATGGTATTGCACAATAACGGACTTCTTTATGTCAATGGAACTGAAAGTCCGGCCACCTGGATGAATGCAGTTGAAGACGGCAGGCCAATCACCCCACGAACAGGTTATGTAGTAGAAATTAATGCGCTGTGGTACAATGCTCAGAAATTCACAGCATTCATGAAAAGGGAATCGGGCAATGAGCATGCCGCTGATTTGATGGATTATCAGGCAGAAATTGCCAGGGAAGCATTTATCCAGACCTTTTGGAATGGTTCCTATTTGTATGATTATGTTGTTGATGGCTACAAAGACCCTGAAGTTCGACCCAATATGATTTTTGCTGCTGCATTGCCTTATTCAGCGCTGAATAAGAATCAGTTAAAGTCAGTGGTTGATATCTGTACAAAAGAATTACTTACTCCAAAAGGATTAAGAAGCTTAAGTCCGAAAAGTGGTTATTACCGACCCAACTATATCGGTGGCATGCTGGAACGAAACAGAAACTATCATAACGGACCTGTATGGCCCTGGTTGTTTGGATATTTTGCCACAGCCTACATCCGCGTTTTCAAACAAAGCGGAATTTCCTTCATTGAAAGAATGTTGGTAGGACTTGAAGCGGAACTCACAGAATTATGTGTTGGTACAGTTCCGGAACTGTTTGATGGTAATCCACCCTATAAAGGACATGGAGCTATGTCGTTTGCCATGAGTGTGGCAGAAACACTGAGAGTATTGGATATGTTGAAGAAAAATGATAAAGAATAGCCTATGAAAGCACTGATGTTTGGGTGGGAATTTCCACCCCATATCCTGGGAGGACTGGGAACGGCCAGTTATGGTTTAACAAGAGGCATGTCTCAACAAACTGATCTGGAATTGACATTTGTAATTCCAAAACCTCACGGCGACGAAGATCAGAGTTTTCTGAAGATTATTGGCGCCTGCAATGTACCTGTAGTGTGGAAGGAAAATAGTTGGGATTATGTAAATCACCGAATTGGCAATATGATGCATCCTGATGAATATTTCTGGTTGAGAAATGGCATCCGATATGACTTCAACAGAATTCACACCAATGATTTGGGATGTATTGATTTTTCAGGAAAATATCCCGACAATCTGATTGAAGAAATATCTAATTATGAGGCTGTTGCAAGTGTACTTGCGCATCAAATGGATTTTGACATCATCCATTCACATGACTGGTTGACATATCCGGCTGGTGTTTTTGCAAAACAAATCAGTGGTAAACCATTGGTTATTCATGTGCATGCTACAGATTTTGACCGAAGTCGCGGACAGGTTAATCCAACTGTTTATTCCATTGAAAAAAGAGGGATGGATGTAGCGGATCATATCATGACTGTAAGTGATTTAACCAGAAAAATCGTTATTGAAAAATATCATCAGAATCCGGATAAAGTTACTACAGTTCATAATGCTGTTGAACCACTTCACGATGTGGAGTCATTTACCAAAACACCCCGAAAAGATAAGGTAGTTACATTTCTTGGCAGAATAACCATGCAAAAAGGTCCTGAATATTTTGTTGAAGCAGCACACAGGGTTCTACAGAAAACAAAGGGTGTTCGTTTTGTGATGGCCGGCAGTGGTGATATGATGAATGCTATGATTGATTTGGTTGCCAAAAGAGGTATTGCTGATAAATTTCATTTTACAGGATTTCTGAAAGGACGTCAGGTACACGAAATGCTTGCTGAAAGTGATGTGTATATCATGCCTTCTGTTTCTGAACCTTTTGGAATTTCACCCCTCGAAGCCATGCAGGTTGGAACTCCTTCTATCATTTCCAAACAATCGGGATGTGCCGAAATTCTCACGCATGCCATCAAAACTGACTATTGGGACATTGAAGCCATGGCTGATGCAATTTATGCCATCGTGAAGTATCCTGCTATGTATGAGAGTCTTAAAAAATTAGGTAAAGAAGAAGTTGATAATATCAGTTGGTATGATGCCGGTCTGAAAGTCAGAGCTATTTACGATAGTGTATTATAAAATTAAATCCAATACTAATCATTCAACACATTAGAAGATGAAAAATATATGTTTTTATTTCCAGATTCATCAACCATTAAGATTGAAAAAATACCGCTTCATTAATATCGGTCAGGATCATTATTATTATGAGGATTTTATGAATGAAGATAAAATCCGTCAGATGGCTGAGCAATCATATCTGCCTGCCAATAAAATTATTGCTGATATGATCAGAAGCTCTAACGGAAAGTTTAAATGCGCCTTTTCTATTTCCGGTGTAGCCCTGGAGCAACTTGAACAATTTGCACCAGAAGTAATTGATAGTTTTAAGGAACTGGTAGCAACTGGTAGTGTAGAATTCTTAGCGGAAACTTATGCCCATTCATTGGCATCAGTATATGATACCGATGAATTTGAAAGACAGGTAAAATTACATTCCGATAAAATTGTTAGTCTTTTCGGAAAGAAACCATCCGTTTTCAGAAATTCTGATTTGATATATTCAGATGAAATTGGTGAGAAAATCCTGGAAATGGGCTACAGAACTGTTTTAGTGGAAGAAGCCCGTCATATCATGGGATGGAAAAGTCCGAATTTTGTATATAACCATTCCTGGTTGAACAAACTAAAACTGTTAGTCAGAAATGTAAAACTTTCAGAAGATATTTTCCTCCGCTTTTCAAATCCTTCATGGACTGAATATCCGTTAACTGCAGAAAAATTCACTAATTGGATTGCAGAAACGCCTGCTGACGAAAAGGTTTTCAACATCTGGATGGGATACGAATCACTTGGTGTAGTTCAGAGTGCAGAATCAGGAATTTTTGATTTTCTGAAAGCAGTACCCTATCATGCCATGGAAAGAAAAATCAGCTTTGCTTTGCCTTCAGAAATTGCGAAGAAGAGTGATTCTGTGGGACCACTTTCTGTGCCATATCCAATTAGCTGGTGGGGTCATGAGAAAGATTTAAGTCCCTGGAATGGTAATGATTTACAAAATGAAGCCATTGCCAAACTTTACAAAGATGGCGAAAGAATCAGAATGTGCACCAACAATTCTTTGTTACACGACTGGCTGATGTTGCAGTCAACCGAAAACTTCCGGTATATGAGTCATAAAAACTCCTATGGTTCCCATTTTGAAAGTTCCTATGAAGCATTTATGAATTATATGAATGTTTTAGCCGATTTTCTGGAAAGAGTAGAATCGCAATATCCATCCACGATTGAGAATGAAGAACTGAATGAACTTTTGAAAACAATAAACGATCAGGACAAAGAAATTTCAGAATTAAGAGAAGAAGTTAAAAAACTGAAAGCCCGAAAAGCGAAAGTTTCAGAAAACTAAACAAAAACTTTATCTTTGCAGTATGAAAGAACATTTGCAGGATAAGATATTTCAAATCATCTCGGACACAGCCGACGAATACGACAAACCATGTTATGTAATCGGTGGCTTTGTCCGGGATATTTTTTTACACCGGCCTTCCAAAGATATTGATGTTGTTGTATTGGGAAGTGGAATCGAATTGGCCGGACAGGTTGCTGCCAAACTGGGGAAGAAAGCAACATTAACTGTTTTTAAAAATTTCGGTACAGCTCAAATTAAATACAAAGACCTTGAAATTGAATTTGTTGGTGCCCGGAAAGAATCATACCGATCCGATTCCAGAAAGCCAATTGTGGAAGATGGCACCCTGGAAGATGATCAGAACCGACGCGATTTTACCATCAATGCCCTCGCTATTTGTCTGAATAAGGACAAGTTCGGGGAACTCGTCGATCCTTTCAATGGAAAAAATGACCTCGAAAACTTTGTGCTCCGAACACCCATGAATCCGGATATAACTTTTTCTGATGATCCATTGAGAATGATGCGCGGAATACGTTTTTCTGCACAACTTCGCTTCTTCCTGGAAGAAAATACATTCGATGCCATTGTTCGAAACAAAGCAAGAATCAGCATCATTTCCAAAGAAAGAATTGCCGATGAGTTAAACAAAATCATGGCGTCGAAAAAACCATCAGTAGGATTTATTTTATTGGAGAAGACAGGATTACTGGAATTGATATTTCCTGAATTGCTTGCCTTAAAAGGTGCAGAAACCAAGGATGGCGTTGGTCATAAGGATAATTTCTACCACACCCTGGCCGTATTGGATAATCTTTGTGCACATACCGATAATGTATGGCTCAGATGGGCGGCTTTACTGCATGATATTGGCAAGCCAAGAACTAAAAAATTTGACAACAGATTAGGCTGGACTTTCCACAATCATAATTTCGTTGGTGAAAAAATGATCCCTGAGATATTCAGACGAATGAAATTGCCAACCAATGATAAGATGAAATACGTGCAGAAACTGGTTTCACTGCACATGCGTCCCATTGTTTTGAGCGAAGATGAAGTTACTGATTCAGCTGTAAGACGTTTGCTTTTCGATGCTGGTGATGATATCGAGGATCTGATGATGCTTTGTGAAGCTGATATTACTTCGAAAAATCCTGATAAAGTTAAAAGATTCCGCCATAATTTTCTTTTAGTCAGAAAAAAACTGAAAGAAATTGAAGAAAAAGACAAGGTCAGAAATTTTCAACCACCGATAAGCGGTCAGGAAATCATGGAAACCTTCAATTTGCCTGCCTGTGCAATGGTTGGCGAGATAAAAATGAAAATTAAAGATGCTATTCTGGATGGGATCATTCCGAATGAATATGAAGCAGCCAAAGAATACATGCATCAGATTGCTTCAGAAATGGGATTAAACAAATTATAAACAGATGAAAAAAATCTTATTAATTCTTTTATCCGGTGTATTTTTTCTATATCTGCCGGCTCAGGATAATGCTCAGAAATTCACAACATCATCCCCTGAAAAAGCAGGTTTTGACAAGTCAGCATTAAACAGAATCGACTCTGTATTCAGTCAGCTAATCGTGAAAGGAACTATTCCACATGCAGTTACATTCATTGCAAGAAACGGGAAAGTCGTTCATAACAAAGCCTTTGGATGGAAAAACATCGCAGAAGAATCACTGGTCGACAAACAATCCATCTTCAGAAATGCCTCTCAAACAAAATTAGTAACCTCGGTAGCTATTTTGATGTTGATGGAAGAAGGCAAATTATTACTCGACGATCCGGTTAAAAAATACATCCCGGAATTCGGCAAACCTGTAGTTTTAGAGAGTTTTAATCCTTCAGATACTACTTTCACAACAAGACCTGCCAAAAGAGACATTACCATCAGACATTTACTTACCCATTCAGCGGGTATTTCTTATGGAAATGATAAAACCAGAAAAATTTATGACAAAGCCGGAGTTCCTATATTCCCTGTATTATCCAAAGAAAATATCACCCTGGCTGAGGCCATGAAAAGACTGGCAGGCTGTCCGCTCGAACATGATCCCGGTGATAAATTCACCTATGGAATGAATACCGATGTGCTGGGATTAATCATAGAAGTTGCTTCCGGAATGCCTGTGGATGTTTTTTTCAGCAAAAAAATATTGGAACCCCTGGGAATGAAAGATACACATTTTTATTTACCTGAAGATAAAATCAACAGACTTGTAACCATGTACTCAAAAAACAGTCCTGATGCTGCATTGGTTGTGAATGAAAAAGCAGGAGGATTGTATCAAACCCTACCCTACTCAGGTGCAAAAACACTATTCAGTACCGGAGCCGGACTTTGCGGCACCATTGAAGACTATGCCAGATTATGCCAGATGATTTTAAATGGAGGAACTTTCAACGGAAACAGGTTATTGAGCAGAAAAACCGTAGAGTTGATGAATAAAAATCAGTTGCAGGATTTACGCGGAGATAACGGTTTCAGTCTGGCTTATGAAGTGGTAA
>JBILFS010000061.1:0-8193 GCA_044351455.1 Paludibacter sp.
ACAAAAAGAAGAGTTGGTCATGCCAATGATACCCGCAACATCTTCAATTTTAATTTTATTTCTGAAGTTCCGGTTGATATAATCACAGGACAATCTGATTCTCCTGCTTTTAAACATATCCACTTCGGGACTGAAAGTCTGGCTACACAAAACCTTTTGATCTTCTGCGATTGCCAGATCCTGGAGTATCAATAAAAAATCGATAAAGGAAATAAAACCATTTTCGTTGATGAGGTTTTTTATCCTCGGTCCGATTTTTTCAATGGTTTCCTTACCATACACAATACCCCGTTGCGATCTTTCAAGCATCTCTCTGATGGGACCGAGCAACTTCTTATTCTGAAAACTGTGTGGCAACATATCCTTTTGAAACTGAATGATAACCACCAGATCAGCTCCACCACTTTCACTTTGCCAGGAATGAAAAATATTGGGACCGGTTAACACCAGATCGTATTGCTCGTACTTGCTAACCGACTCTCCCACCACCCTTTTGCCGGTAGCTCCTTCCACATAATTAATTTCAAACTCAGGATGATAATGTGTTGGAAAATCAAATTGAGCATTGGGATGATACAATACCACAAAAAATTCTTCATTGGTTAGCGGAGTAATTTCCCGGATGATGTTTTTCATAAATGTTATTCAATATAGTATTACAGAGTTTGCAAATTTACATCAGTATAACTCATTGCAAATATAGTATTAATTCTTAAAAAACAAATATAAAGACAAATTGCTTTAGTCATTTAATATATTTTAACTATAAATATGCAAATAATAAAATCATCAGAACATCCATCACTCAAAATAATATCAGAAGAATCGCAAAATAATACCATCAGGAAATAAATTCAACACACCACAATACTGCAATCATAATTTCATTATCATAAAACAAAATAATACCTGAAAACTTTGCCGTCTGATTGTATTTTTGTTTCGTAAAAATATGTGAACAATATAACACTGATATACAATGAAGTTAACAAAGTATGAGGGTAATCCGGTTTTATCACCCAATCCGGATAATGACTGGGAGAGCCTGGTGGTTTGCAATCCGGCCGCCTGGTATGAAGATGGTAAATTCTACCTGCTTTACCGTGCAGCGGGGAATGATGAAGACCACCTGATTCATATCGGATTAGCCATAAGTGAGGATGGTTTTAATTTCAGACGTGCTCTCGACAAACCTGTTTTATCACCTACTCCGGATCATATAGATGCCGGCTCAGTTGAAGATCCGAGAATCGTAAAATTCGGCAGAGAATATTACATGACCTACGCATTTCGTCCTTATCCTCCGGGACAATACTGGAAATATGCCTATGATGAGGTAAAAGCACCCAAACACGACGAATTTGCACCACTTTGTCTGAGAGAAAATGTAGGCAATACGGCTTTGGCAATTTCAAAGGATTTAATTCATTTCAAGAAAGTAGGCAGACTGACAGAACCGGGTCTCGACGACAGAGATGTGATTTTCTTTCCGGAAAAAATCAACGGAAAATATTACATGTTACACCGACCGAAAAATTATGTTGGTGAAGCATATGGCACTGAAAATCCTGCCATTTGGATTAAGTCATCCGACGATCTGATGTCGTGGAATGTACCTTCGAAATTATTACTGAAAGGTCAACAGGAATGGGAAGTGAAAGTAGGCGGAAACACTCCCCCCATTAAAACCGATGAGGGCTGGCTGATGATTTATCATGGCGTGGACAAGCATTTCACATACAGAATTGGTGCCTGTTTACTTGATTTGAACGATCCCGAAAAAATTCTGTACAGAACAAAGGATTTCATCATGGAACCCGAAACAGCATTTGAAAAAACCGGCCTGTATCAATGGGGTGTGGTTTTTCCAACCGGAAATGTGTTGGTTGATGATACATTGTATGTGTATTACGGTGCTTCCGATCAATGGTGTTGTGTCGCTACAGCCAACATCCACGAACTGGTTGCCTTTATAAAGGAAAACACTTTGTCGGCTCAGGATTCAGTAAAACTAAACGGATACAAACAAAAAGAAATGATTTACTAAATTTGCACATTCAGTATATCAGATTACAAAACTAAGTATTAACCTTTAATTCAGATAAAAAATTGGAAGCACATATTGGTTGGCTGGATATTTCAATCATCATCGCCTTTGTTGTTTTAATCGTATGGTGGGCCTTAAAAAATCAGAAAAACAGCAATGCAGGTGATTATTTTCTGGCGGGAAAAAGTCAGAACTGGTTAGTAATCGGTTTATCTCTTTTTGCCGCGAGTATCAGCTCCTCAACCCTGATTGGTCATTCTGGCGAAGCATTCATCAGTGGCTTTGCCGTATTTAACTACAATGTTGGAGCGGTATTTATCATTGTTTTTGTCGCCCTGTTTTTTCTTCCGTTCTACATCAAATCAGGCATTTACACAATTCCTGAATATTTAGGACGACGATTTGATGACAGGTCGAGGAAGTATTTTTCATTGATAACCCTCATCGGCAACATCTTTCTTGATGCCGGAGCAGCGCTTTTTACCGGAGCTCTCATCCTGAAAATGATGTTTCCCGAAATTGATATGATGTGGGTAATTATCGGCATGGGCGTAATGGCTGGCGTTTATACCATCATTGGCGGACTTTCTTCTGCCATTTATGCCGACATGATACAATCCGTGGTATTGATACTGGGTTCCATATTGTTATCATACATGTGCTTTGATGCTGTCGGTGGATGGTCGGAATTTGTCACCCGCTTCGAAGAAGGAGTATGGATGAATCTCATCAGACCGGCAACAGACACCACTGTTCCATGGTTTGCAATCCTGGTGAGTATTCCTGTACTTGGATTTTATTTCTGGGGAAATAATCAGGTAATTGTACAAAGGGTCCTTTCAGCAAAATCAATCAATGAAGGCCGTATAGGTTTTCTTTTTGTTGCTTTCCTCTATGTATTTACACTTTTCATTTTTATGACGCCAGGTATGGTTGCCCGTGCAATTGACATTTTCGGACTTGGCTATGAACTTCCGAATGAAATTATTGACGGAAAAACACTCAGGGCTACCTACGGAATCGACGTTAATGAGGTTTATCCACGATTAATATTAAAAATCCTACCAGTGGGACTAATCGGACTGATGATTGCTGTTATGATTTCTGCACTTACTTCAACTTTAAGTGCTACCTTAAATTCAGTTTCCACCTTGTTTACGATGGATTTTTATCGTTCATGGAGACCCAAAGCTGACGGCAAAGAATTGGTAAGGGTTGGTCAGATAACTGCGCTTATTGCATTAATTATTGCCATTATATGGGCGCCTTTCATCACCAAATTTGCATCACTTGTTGCTTATTATCAGGAGTTTGCATCTTATCTGGCTCCACCGATTGTAGGCACATTCCTCATGGGATTGTTCTGGAAAAGATCAACGAAAAACGGGGCTTTTGCCGGGTTGATGTCGGGACTGGTAATGTCGCTTATCATCATGGTGCTTAAATTCGGATTCGATATTGTTGCTCCTTTCCACTTCCTGCTCTGGGTGCCATTTCTATTGATTTTGAGTTTCATTGTTAATTTCATTGTCAGCATCTCCGACAAAAAACCCGACACTGCAACAGTTGAACAATATACGTGGAAAAAATCATTATGGAAAGAAGATTCCCTTGAACTGAAAACCATTCCGTGGTATAAAAATTTCAGATATCTGAGTGTGTTTGTGCTGATTCTGGCTATCCTGGAATATGTGATATTTTAATTTATTAACCATATAAGCGATATAAGAATAATTTAAGTTGAAAATATCAACGGGTTAAATTTATTTATCGCGGTATATTCCTCATACGCTCAAGACTTATATGGTTCTTCAATGACTTATATGGTTTAAAAATCATCCCATGAAATACATTTTCGTTTTATCTTTTATCCTTTTTACCTCAACATCGTTTTCTCAGTTGAAATACTGGAATGAAAAAACGCAGTTAATTCCCTGGAGAATACCTCTGACCGTTGATGCAGCTGCTCTTTATTATACAGATTTCGATTCCGACGGCGACCCGGACATGATCTCGGGAAAACTTTCGAACGGATTGAGTTTCATCTGGATAGATGATGATGATGACATGATAAAAGGTGCTTTGGAGGGCGATACCGACAGTGATTGTTTATGCGTGGATATTGATGGTGATGGACTGTACGGAGGGTTACGCGATTTGTGTGTCGACTGGACTGATACAGATAATGACAATATTGCCGAGGTACAATTGATTGTGCAAAACGGTGGCCTGAAACCACGCTACAACTACGATTGGTGGGCTGATTTTATGTACATCATCGATTGGGGCGAAAAAGATGGCATCAATAACTTCATCAACTGGAACGATTTGATACTGAGAGCCTGGGAACATAACGGTCATGCCAATTTTTTCACCGATTATCATGGCAATACCTTATTCCTGAAAATGCACGGGTCGAGCTTCCGCATCGATGACCTGCGTTATAATTGGGAAAATCCTTTTATTTTTTATGATTTCGATAAAGATAAACTTTCTGAAATGGCCATCAGATTAGTCGATTCACCGCGTTTTCGTCCAATACCCGGCAATCCGAAAGATGCTCGTTTTGAAAATGTGAATCCTGAACACGACATTCAGTTTACTCAAAAAATTGATTATGCCGCTATCACCTGGGATTTGGATAACGATAATGGTCAGGGCAATGAATTTGATTTTGATATGTCGCTGAAGTTTTCCGGAAAAGGATTTGGTTATGCTGATCAGAAACATCATTTTAAAAATATGAAGGGACTTCCTGAGGCTGATAAGTTTTTCTATGATGCACGCTGGCGACAAATAGATGAACTTATTTATCCCTGCGAGAAAGTGGCTTATGATATGATTTTTGAAAAAGGCGAATGGGATTATTGTTGGTTTGTGTTTGATGAAGACGACGATTGCAATCGGTGGGAGCGAGTTGAATTTTATGAACCTAAGGATTTGTGGAAAATTGGTGGTGAAAAAGGCGGCTTGGATAACAACAAACAAGCCGATGCTGCTGGCGATAGAGGCGAGTTTGACATGGATAATTCGGGCAAAGGCAATTTATATATAGCGCCTTTCGATGGTCGTTTGCATTTACTTGGAGCTGAATGGGGTGCATGGCGAGTAGATATGAATGCTGCAAGTTTTCAAGGCTATGGTGGCTTGTATCCTCCTGCCAAAAAACATGTCCGCGATCAGCGCGACCCCGAAAAGTTTGCCACTATTCGGTACGAAGACAAGAACAAAAACGGATTTATCGATCTGATTCAGTACGATTTGGATGGAGACACGATTTTCGAGGAAACGGTTTCGCTCCCTGAGTTGGGTATCGACGATAAAGCTGTGGTTATTAATACCGGAACAACAAATTACAGGCAACTGAGCAAAACATTTGTAAAACTGACGAATCAAATATGGCAACGGGCTTTAACGGTGGAACAAATTGCCGGAAAGCAGGGTGTAAATACCAACTGGTATGCCTTTTGGCAACAACCACGTACTTTAAGCGAGAAATACCAGTATGGATTTTGGCTCACATTTTATTTGTACAAAGATATGTGCCATCAGGCTTTGTTGAAAGGAGATAAAGCGTTGAAAAAGAAACTCGATGTAGCGTACTATTCAGGAAACTGGACAACCTTTAAATAAAAAACAGGATGAAACGTCCATGTGGCAAAAAAACAATTATAAACTGATGAAAAAATTGCTTTTTATTGGCATAGTTTTAATACAAACCTTGCTTCTGAATGCGCAACTTCGTATTGCTGGTGTTTTTGGAAATAATGCCGTTATTCAGCAAAACAGTGCTGTGCCGGTGTGGGGCAAGGCCGCTCCAAATGCGGAGGTTGTTGTTGAATTTGCCGGACAAAAAAACACGGCTGTGGCCAACGAATCGGGTGCATGGATGCTGCGATTGCAACCCTTGAAAGCCGACGGAAAATCATATACTTTATCCATAATTTCAGGTTCAGAAAAAATCAGTTTTACGAACCTTAAAATCGGTGAAGTCTGGCTGGCTTCGGGACAGTCGAATATGCAGTGGAAAATTTCGAACGTAGTGCTGAATCAGGAACAGGAAATTCAGAATGCCAATTTCCGGGACATACGGTTCAACACCATCGAACCTGTCACTTCGGCTCAGCCATTGTCGGATATTCCGCAAAAAGACTGGAAAATTTGCACCCCGCAAAACGTTCCGGATTTTTCAGCAGTGGCCTATTTCTTTGCCCGTGAGTTGCATCTGGATAAAAAAGTACCTGTTGGAATAATCGTAGCTGCCCGTGGTGCGACCAACCTGGAAACCTGGATATCACAGGAACGATTGATGACTCATCCTGATTTCACGGATGTAGTAAAAAATGCCGACACTGATACGACACGCTGGAACGCATTTGTCAGGAAATCCCATCAATTAGAAAAAGACAGAGAAACGATTGCCAACACTTCACTTTCTGGCATCAGGCAAAAAGTGCATACAATTAAATACATCGACAATGACTGGGTAAAAACCGCCTATCCCTTACACATGGCAAAAATGGGATATCCGGGCTTTTGGGGTCTCATCTGGCTTCGGAAAACTTTTGAAATATCTGAAAGTGTATCAAGCCAAACATGGAAACTCATTTTACCCATCAAAGATCAAAACGATCGTATTTTTATCAACGGAAAAGAAATCGCTCAGGGAGTTTCAAAACTACATGATAAAACTGTCAACATACCCAAAGGTCTTCTGAAAAAAGGCCGGAATGTTCTTGCAATTCGCATGTATGTACATTGGGGCAGCGCCGAAATCGGCAATCCTGAAACGGCAACATATTTACAATCAAATAAAAATCAACGCATTGAACTTGCTGGAGAATGGACACATTCGAACAAAATTGAACCGGCTGTGGCCCAGTGGCAAAATTATTACAACACCAACAATGTGAATTTCAATGCCATGATTGCTCCGGTCATTCCTTATGGCATTCGCGGTTTTTTGTGGTATCAGGGCGAGAACAATGCAGGTCGGTTTAAACAATATGCCGAACTGCAACCACTCCTGATTGATGATTGGCGCGTACTATGGCAGCAGGGCTATCTGCCATTTTTGTTTGTGCAGCTGGCCAATTACAAAGAACGTTCGGCTGAGTCGGTGGATAAAGACGACTGGGCTGCATTTCGTGATGCTCAAACCAGTACATTGCAACGATCGCAAAATACCGCAATGGCTTCTGCTATCGACATTGGCGATGGTAACGATATTCACCCTAAAAACAAACAAGAAGTTGGAAAACGCTTGTATCTTGCTGCCCGTGCAAAAGCATACAACGAAAATATAATCTATTCAGGCCCGCAGTTTAAATCCGTGAAAAAGGAAGGAAACAACCTGATAATTTCGTTCGATTTTGCGCAAAACGGTTTAAAAACCACTCAAAATCAGGCTGTGAAAGGATTTGCAGTTTGCGACAAAGCAGGAAAGTGGAGTTGGGCAAATGCAAAAATAGCAGGAAACGAAATAATTATTGAAAATGCAGGAATCGCTTTGCGCGTTCAATATGCCTGGCAATCGAATCCTGAGTGTAATTTGCAGAATGCGGAGGGACTACCAGCGGTGCCGTTTAATGTGGAAATAGACCCTAAACCCCTGGGGCATTAAAATTAACCCCACAATATCTTTGTTTTTAGATTTTTTTTTAAATATCTCCGGTTAAGTTTGCCGGTTAAAAAAATAGTAGTACATTTGATGTGTATTATTGAACTAATACACTAAAGCAACCAATTATGATTGAATTTAAGAATTTAGATTTTTCGTACACACGAAAGAAAGCCTTATTTGAAGGCATCAACCTGAACTTACAGGCGGGTTATATTTATGGTTTATTAGGCAAAAACGGCGTAGGGAAAACCACCATGCTTAACCTGATAAGCGGTTTGCTTTTCCCCAAGGCGGGTGAATGTTCCGTGATGGGATATAGTCCGCAGGAGCGCAAAGTGGGCTTCTTGTCGCAGCTCTTTTATGTACCCGACGAAATTGTGTTGCCTGCCATGAAGTTGCACGATTATGTTCGTGTGAATAAAGTATTTTATCCAAATTTTAGCGACGAATTGTTGCAGCAATGTTTACACAATTTTGAGGTTGAAGGCAACGAAAACTTAGCCAAACTCTCGCATGGACAAAA
>JBILFS010000047.1:0-8815 GCA_044351455.1 Paludibacter sp.
GAACGACCTGAATCTGAGTGCATTGCAAACCAGTTTGGCCAAAGCGCTCATTGCCACAGGAAAACCGGTAATACTGATTTTAAATGAAGGCAGACCACGTTGTATCAGTCAGTTTGAAAAAGGACTAAAAGCGGTCGTTCAAACCTATCTTCCAGGAAATTTTGGTGGGGATGCGCTGGCAGACATTTTATCGGGAGATGTGAATCCATCCGGCAAACTGCCTTATCATTATCCTTCATACCCCAATTCTCTGACAAATTACTATCATAAACCCGCTGAGGAACAGGTTGCTTACGAAGGGGTTTATCAATATGCTTCGGATTATAATCCACAGTATGAATTCGGACACGGACTGAGTTACACAACATTTGTGTATTCGAATCTGAAATCCGACAAAGTAAAGTTCAGTAACAAAGAGGAAGTAAAATTTGAAGTAACAGTAAAAAACACGGGTAACCGAACAGGCAAGGAAACTGTTTTGTTATATACATCAGATAAATATGCATCCATCACGCCCGACGTTAAAAGACTCCGGAGATTTGAAAAGATCACCTTGAATCCCGATGAAAGCAAAACGGTAACTTTCACTCTTTCGGCTCAGGATCTGGCTTTTGTCAATTCCGGCAATCAATGGATAACAGAACCGGGTGAATTTGAAATACTCGTTGGCAATCAGAAAATTACAATAATGTATCAATAATAATATAAATCAACTAATATAAACACATGAAACACACAAACTTTTTTTCAGGGCAATTCAAAGCCGGCAAATGGCTGATATTGCTGTTGTGGCTGTTTACAATGCAGTTAATGGCACAAAAAAATCCGGTAAGTGGTCTGATAACAGACGGCGATGGCGAACCGGTTATTGGCGCTAATGTTTTGATCAAAGGATCAACAACCGGAACGATTACAGATATCAATGGTAAATTTACACTGGAAGTCTCTCCTGCTGATGTACTGATTTTTTCCTATATTGGAATGAATCCTCAGGAAATGCAGGTAGGCAATAACCGGAATTTCAGAATCACATTACAGGAAAACACCAAAAATCTGGAAGAAGTCGTGGTTATCGGTTACGGTACCATCAAAAAGAAGGATTTAACAACAGCTGTTTCCAGTGTATCAGAAAAGGAAATTGCAGAAAGACCCATCATCTCTGCAGCACAGGCTTTGCAGGGTAAAGCAGCCGGGGTTCAGGTAGTTCAACCTTCCGGAAAACCGGGCGTGGGTATGTCGGTAAGGGTTCGTGGTTCAACCTCGCTCAATTCCGGAAACGACCCACTGTATGTGGTCGATGGTATTCCTACAACAGATATCAGCAATTTGAATCCGACCGACATTGAGAATATGCAGATATTGAAAGACGCCTCTTCAGCAGCTATTTATGGTTCACGATCTGCGAATGGCGTGGTATTAATTACAACCAAAAAAGGCAGCATTGGTGAAGGAAAAATCAGTTTCAATGCCTATTACGGTGTTTCACAGATAGGAAAAACAATTCCAACCCTCAATACAGCCCAGTATTATGATTTGATGGATGAAATTTACGGGGAAGGTTTTGTTGACAGAACGAAAACCGGTTTTACCAACTGGAATGATGAAATTTTCGGCACCGGCAATCAGCAAAGTTATCAATTGTCGTTCAGTGGTGGCAACGAAAAATCCAGGTATTTTACATCGGGAGGATATCAACAGGAAGATGGTATTGTTTCGCCTGCCAGTTATAAAAGATTATCTTTCAGAACCAGTATCGACTCTGATGTAAAAAGATGGCTGCATTTATCTTCCGGTCTGAATGTTTCCAGAACAAACCGCAGAGACGCATCCGACAATGCTTCTTCAGGCAGAGGTGGTATCATCCTGAGTGTTTTAAATACGCCTCCGTTTCTGAGCATTTGGGATCCTGCCAATCCAAAACAATATGCAGTGAATCCGTTTCAACCATCCTGGGAAAACCCTGTGGCTCAGGCATCTTCATACAATATGAATACTGATTACAGATTGATGGGAAATTTCTCGGCCACTGTGGACATCCTGAAAGAACTGAAGTTTAAATCATCATTTTCGGTTGATTTTACTTCTCATCAGTGGGATGCATTTATTGATCCAATTTTAACAGGTTATGGTCGCCAACGCAATGGAATAGGACAGGCTGCTAAAGATACATATCTCACCTGGTTGAATGAAAACATACTCACCTATGACAAAAGTTGGGGTAAGAATACAATTTCAGTATTAGCCGGCATGACTGCTCAGGCATTTCATCATGAAAATTCTTATATGTATGCTGAAGATTTTGTGAAAGGTGTTAATCATGGCAAAGAATTTATGACGCTTAACTGGGCAAATAAAATTACAACTGCTACTACCAGTGCCGATGAATGGGCCATGGTATCGGGTGTGGGTCGAATTCATTACAATTGGGATAGTCGTTATTTATTTACAGGAAATATCCGTACAGATGCCTCGTCCAAACTTCACCCTGATCATAGAACCGGTATATTTCCTTCTTTTTCCGGAGGTTGGAGATTATCAGCGGAAGAATTCTGGACAAATTTCAGAGATATTGCTAATGATGTAAAAATCCGTGCCGGATGGGGTATGACCGGAAATCAGGAGGGTTTGAACGGTGAGAGTTTTTATAATATTTATGGCGTATCCCGTCAGGAAACTTCCGGCGATGGTCCTTCTATTTACAGGGCAACCATGGGCAACGAAGACCTGGGATGGGAAAAAACAACCCAATCGAATATCGGTTTGGATATCAGTTTGTATGATTCCAGAATTGTTTTGGCTGTAGATGCTTACAAAAAATACACATCCATGCTTATCAGAACGATATCATTACCTTCTACAGCCGGTGTTCCTAATCCTGTCAGAAATTCCGGAGAAATGGAAAACAGCGGTTTTGAATTTCAGATTACATCAAGAAATCTGACCGGTAAATTCAAATGGGATACTGACTTCAATATGTCGTTTAACAAGAATAAAATGCTGAATTTCGGTTTCGACAAACCGGTTTACGAAGGTTGGGTTGAAAGCAACGGACAAAACAGCATCATCATTAAATCGGGTTATTCATTGGGAACATTCTTTGGTTATATTGCCGAAGGTGTTGATCCTGAAACAGGCAATATGATTTATGCCGATCTGAATAAAAACGGTTATACCGACACAGGCGACAGAACAGTGATTGGCAATGCATTGCCCGATTTCACCTATGGCATGACCAACACTTTATCCTATCAGAATTTTTCATTGAATTTCTTTATTCAGGGAAGTCAGGGCAATGAAATTTACAATGCATCCCGCATCGATACTGAAGGGATGTTCGACACCAAAAATCAGTCAACCAGGGTATTGGCAAGATGGTTGCGCCCGGGAATGGTAACTACAATTCCAAAATCAGGATCAGGCGAGACAAGAAATGTCCTCACTTCCTCCAGGTTTGTGGAAGATGGTTCCTACCTGAGACTAAAAAATATTACCATCAGTTATACTTTTGATAAAAAACTGATAAAGAAAGCATTACTGAGCGAAGCCAATGTATATTTAACAGCAACCAATCCTGTTACGCTCACTAAATACAAAGGTTACGATCCTGAAGTAAACTTTGGTGGCAATAGTGGTACTGTTTTGGGTATCGATTATGGCACTTACCCTCAAAGTAAATCTGTAATCGTAGGTATAAATGTTAGCTTTTAAAATTTGATAAATATGAAAACCAATATAATAAAATATATTTCCGCTTTGCTGATTGTTTTAACAACAGCATCCTGCGAAGACTTTTTGAACAGAACTCCCATTTCAAGTATTACAGATGAAATGCTTGGCGTTGACCCTGATGTCAGCACCGACTCCATCAAATATAATTCGGCAGAACAAATGGAAGGCTTGCTCACATCTGCTTACAGAAGTTTCCAGACCGAGTATTATCAACTCGACCGGTATATTATTGGCGATGGGCAATCGGACAATGCCTATGCCGGTGAGTCAAAGGCACAAACCATGCAGATTGATCAGTTTACCATTGATGCAACCAATGGCAATGTAAGTCGTGAATGGCGTTATCTGTATCAGCAAATTGGTTCGGCAAATTCAATCATTGAATGGATTGAAAAAAACACCGATCCCAATTTATCTGCAAACCGGAAAAAGGAAATTCTGGGTGAAGCAAGCTTTATCAGAGCAGTGGGATACTTCAATTTAGTGAGAATTTACGGTGCCGTTCCTTTGGTTATCAAAGAAGTACCATCTATTTCCAACAAAAACCTGGAAGATGTTTATCCTTTGCTTTATCCTGAAAGAAAACCGGTTGCAGATGTTTATAATCAGATCATCAGCGATCTTACCATAGCAATAAACAATTGCCAGGATTATTCGGATTTCAAATTTAAAATAACAAAACCACTTGCCAATGCAGTTATGGCCGAAGTTTATGCAGCCAAAGATGCACCCGGGAATGTAAACTGGACGAAAGTAAAGGAACATGCCTCTGTTGTAAATAACAACACAAAATACGGTTTGATGCCCAATTTCGATGATTTATGGGCTGCTGCAGCAGATGAATCAGGCAATAAAAATGAGCATTCTAAAGAATCCTTATTTGAAGTTGATTGTAATAGTTGGGCAACAATAGGAAACTGGGCATTTCAAATGTTCTCGGGTACCGATTGGAAAAAATTCAATACACCAAGTAAAGACTTAGATGCAGCATTTAAAGCCGCAACCGATCAGTACAGAAAAAATGCAAGTATAACGTTTGTCAGCGTTGTTGGCAAATGGTCGGATCAATATTGGGGAGCATCCTCCTACCCTTTCTGTAACAAACTCAGAGTCAACGAAAAAGGCAATATCATTTTATGGAGATTAGCTTCAAATATTTTATTGCAGGCTGAAGCTGAAAATGAACTTGGGAATCTGAATGAAGCAAAAACACTGTTGAATAAAGTCAGAATCAGAGCTGGTTTAACTGCAACAACTGCAAACACCAAAGAAGAAATGAGACTGGCACTGGAAAATGAAAGGCGACTTGAACTTGCTTTTGAAGGTTATCGTTGGTTTGATTTGGTACGTACAGGCAGAGCCATCGCTGTAATGCAGGCATGTAGCGATCATCAGAAAGGATTTGCAGTTCGTCTGAACAATAACAAGCTGATCTGGCCAATTCCTCAGAACGAACTTGACCAAAATGATTTATTAAAACAAAACGAAGGATATTAATGTAATAATTCAAAAAAATCATGAAGAAATTAATCATAGCAGCCATCACGGGCTTCATCCTTTTAGTAAATTATGCCTGTCAGGAAGAAGAAGCACTCAGGGTTACCTATCCTGAATCTCATCCGGCTTTCGACCTGGTAAATGTAGCAGAAACGCAAATCAATTACGGTGATTCAATCACGCTGAGACTCAAAGTATCGGATAATAAAACGCCCCTTTCAACCTTAGCCGTTAAAGTGGTGATTAACGATGAGATACTTGTATCAGAAGTGCTCAGAACCAAAGGAAATGAATATTCAGACACAGTAGTTTACAGAATTCCTTTTGGCCCCAGAATGCCCGATAATGCAGATGTGGAAGTTCATTTGAAATCCATCAATGTGGAAGGGTTTGAAACAGATACCATCATTTTTACGACCAAAGCAAAACGTCCGGTTATACCCAATGTATGGTTAACTTTTGACGCTGCCATAGGGGTTAAACTGAACCTGATAGATGCAGCAAAGAATCTGTATCAGGCAGAAAATCTGACACTTGGAAACAATATTAAATTCCGGGTGGCAACCAAAGTAATATCAGGAAACAGAATCGACTGGAAAGGCATGGCATTCGGAATGCCGGATGGCACCAATTTTGGAATTATTAAAACAATTGATGAGCCCGTTTGCAATTTGAACGATCCAACCATTTACGGTTTTAATAAAGTTACAGTTGATTTGTTCAACTTCACTGTAACAGGTGTAGGAAAAAAACTTGAACCTGCCACAGCACTTAATCTGACTAATTTTGCAACTGTAGCATTAAATTCAACCGATCATTTGAATGTAACAACACAGAGAAACTGGAAATCACTACAATCATATCTTGGTAAGAATGTTGAAATAACTTTTACCGGATTTGGAAATCTGAACACTTCTTTAAATCCTGATTTCTTTGAAGTTACAGGTGCAAATACTGCAAAATTTACAGGAGAAACCGGTATTTATTCACTTAATTATTTACCCGAAGCATCCTACATGTATGTGGAACAACCAACGGCAAAATTCCCGAATGTATTGTGGCTGGATGGTGTGGGTGCAGGCCGACCGGTTGCTCCGTACAAAAAAACAACATCCTGGAACTGGAATTCTCCGGAAGAATATATTTTCTGCAAAAAGGTTTCTGCAGGAATTTATCAGGCTACTTTCTATGCGGAACATGTGGTTGATCTAACGATTAATGAACCCTGGAGACAGACTTTCAGTATGAAATTCTTCCATCAACGTAATTGGGGAGGTGAAGAAGATGCCCGGACATATTCCATCGGTACTGACTTACTTTTTGCACCTACTGCAGCAGATTTGGGTAATTTTATCGGGACGGAAAAATTTGCCGGTCAGGCAGGTGTTTACCGGATTATCATAAACACTACATTAAAAACTGTTTCATTCACAAAGATTAATTAAATTTGCAGGGAGGCCGGAGGACATCCGGTCTCCTGAAATGCCAAAATACAATGTTCAAAATTAGCAAATTCCTCTTTCTGATATTTATCATAGCTTTTTCCTGCAAGGAACCTGTTGATCCGCCCATCACAGAGCCTGAAAAAACGGACACAACCAAAAGTATCAGGGTGTGGTTATCATCTCATAATGAAGTATTTCTGTTGAAACAACAAAACTCAATTGAATATTCCCGCGACCTGGGTGATTTTACCATCAATGTCGATTCAACTACAAGTTATCAGTCTATCGATGGATTTGGAGCATCACTGACAGGGTCTTCTGCATTCCTGCTGCAACGATTGAATGCGCAAAGAAGAGATTCCATCCTTCGGGATTTATTTGATCCTGTCAGAGGAATCGGCATCAATTACCTGCGGTTAACCATCGGTTCATCTGATTTTTCAGTTGGCACCTATAGTTATTGCGATACCGGCAATATCAATGATTTTGCGATACCACAACGCGACAAAACCGATTTATTACCCGTATTGAAGGAAATACTGAAAATTAATCCATCCATTAAAATCATGGCCAGTCCGTGGAGTGCACCTGCCTGGATGAAAAGCAACAATTCTATGTATGGAGGAAGTTTAAAAGGACCATCGGTTTACAATGATTTTGCTGAGTATTTTGTAAAATATGTGGAAGCATTTGCTGCTGAAGGCATTCACATCGATGCCATCACCATTCAGAATGAGCCCATGCATGAAACGGGAGGTTATCCTACCATGAAAATGCTCTGGACTGAACAAAACATCATCATCCGGGATTTTCTGGGACCAAAATTTGCTGCCAAAGGCATCACTACAAAAATTGTAATCTGGGATCATAACTTCGATGGTGCTTATTATCCCCTTGGTATTCTTGGAGATGCTGAAACCAGAAAATACGTGGATGGAACAGGCTGGCATGGTTACGGAGGAAATGCATCGGCGATTGATGTGGTAAGGGAAGCCTATCCCGATATCAATGTTTATTTCACAGAACAATCCGGTGGTGAATGGAATTCCGGCACACGCATGGACATTGTGTTTGAATACCTCCGGAATTTTCTGATGGCTACTGTTAATCGCGGCTCTAAAAATTTCATTCTCTGGAATCTTGTTTTGAATCCGGAAAATGGTCCGACTACCACAACCGGTGGATGTCAGACTTGCCGTGGAGTTATTACACTCAAAGATGATGGGAGTTATATCCGTAATCAGGAATATTACATGCTCGGACATTTTTCGAAATTTGTCAGACTTGATGCAAAAAGAATTGCAAATAGCAGCATTGGTCTACCCGACGGAATGCTCATTTCAAGTTTCCTGAATAAAGATGGATCAAAAGTAGTTGTTGTGCTGAACGAAAGTGATCAGCGAAGAAAATACAACATCAGAATTGGCAGTAGAAAATTCATTTACAATCAGTTGGCCAAATCGGTCGTTACCTTTAAATTTAAATAATTATTTCCCATGAAATCAATACTGATGATATGTTTTACAACACTTCTGATAAGCAGTTGTAAATCAAACCAAAACACCATTGAAACATTATCATCCCTGCCCGACACAAGGGTGATGCTGCAAAAAGGCAGTATCAATTTCTCAGAAGATAAGACTGCTAAAGCTCAGCTGTTTTTATATCCTGAAAAGGAATGTCAAATTATGGATGGTGTCGGAGCAGCATTAACCCATGCTTCAGCAGAAGTTCTATTTAAAAATCTTTCAAAAGAAAAAAGGGATACTGTGCTCAGAGACTTACTGTTACCTGAGGGTATCGGGATGAATTACACAAGATTATGTGTGGGAGCGTCCGATTTTGCTCCGGATCTTTTCAGTTATAGTGAAAATGAAGACTTTACCCTGAGTAATTTTACCATTGAAAGAGACAAAGCCCATGTAATTCCGGTATTGAAAGAAATGCTGGCAATCAAACCGGAACTGCAAATCATGGCAACCCCGTGGAGTCCTCCGGGATGGATGAAAACCAATGGCAGTATGGTAGGTGGCAAATTGCGCCCGGATTGTTATGGTGTATATGCTGATTACCTGATAAAATTTATTCAGGCTTACGAAGCTGAAGGAATTACCATTCACAGCATGACTGTACAAAACGAACCT
>JBILFS010000048.1:0-8807 GCA_044351455.1 Paludibacter sp.
GTACAGGATTTAATATCGGTTACTCCTTTGTTAAGGCGTTGATTATAGTTTTCAGACTTTCCAAACTTGTTAAACAATATTTGATCTTTCAATAGTTATTTATACCCAAAAAGGTATAATCAAATGCAAAAATTCTAATTTATACCCGAAATGATATAAATTTGAAAATATTTGTTATATTTGCACCCGAAAGGGTATAAATATCAAAAAAATCAACTTATGACTTTAAGTGAGTTCGTAAAGCAAAAAAGAAGCAGCGCTAAACTAACACAACCTGAGTTGGCGGAAAAGGCAGGTGTTGGACTCCGGTTTTTGAGGGATTTGGAACAAGGCAAATCAACTTTGCGTATGGACAAGGTAAATCAGGTAATCCGGTTATTTGGTTTTGAACTTGGACCGCAAAAAAACTCTGAAAACAATTTATAATTGAATAATGATGAGAAAGGCTGAAATAAAGTTTAACGACCATACTGCCGGTTGGCTTAGTCAGGATGAAAACGGATTTCATTTTATATACGATAAAAATTATCTTTTAAATAAGAAATCTGTCGCTATAAGCCTGACATTGCCTTTACAAGAGAATACATTCGATAGTCTGATACTTTTCCCCTTTTTTGACGGACTTATTCCTGAAGGCTGGCTACTGGATATAGTTGAGAAAAACTGGAAAATCAATCCAAGAGACCGAATGGGATTACTATTGGCTTGCTGCAAAGATTGCATTGGTGCTGTGAGTGTTATTCCGGTTGAAGATTCAGATTTATAAATTAATTATCACACTATGAAATGCTTATATTGCTATCAACCATTATCAGAGTATGATGTCGATTTTCATACTTCATGTAGTAAGAAAATCTTTGGAACGGTAATACCTCCCGAGCTGCCTTATGACGAAAGCCAGATGACTGAACTGGCATTACGAATCGTTCAAACTCAAATGACTGTTACCGGAGTACAACCCAAATTATCATTGAACCTTGCAAACGGAGAGCATAAATCAGATCCAAAACGCTTTACTATTGTTGGGCTTTGGGGTAATTATATTTTGAAACCACCGACTACCAATTATCCACAAATGCCGGAAGTGGAAGATTTGACTATGCACTTAGCAGAAATATGCAGGATAAAAATCGTTCCACATAGCCTGATACGTTTAAAATCAGGACAATTAGCTTATATCACGAAACGTATTGACAGAGATAGAAAACACAAACTGCACATGGAAGATATGTGTCAACTTACTGAACGATTGACAGAACATAAATACCATGCTTCTTATGAACAAATCGGGAAAGCTTTATTGAAATACTCTGGTAATCCGGGCTTGGATGTAGTAAACTTCTGTGAAATAGTCTTATTTTCTTTTCTTACCGGAAATGCAGATATGCATTTGAAAAATTTCTCAGTAATTTATAATCCGGTAACCGGCCCTGTTCTTTCTCCTGCTTACGACATGCTTTGTACAGCTTTAGTAAATCCTGCTGATGACGAAGATTTAGCACTCACGTTGAATGGAAAAAAGAAACGAATCAATCGTAAGGATTTTAAAACGGCTTTTTCTGCTTTGAAGTTAGATGCAAAACAACAAGAAAACTTATTCGCAAAAATGGGAAAAGCCAGAAATAAATGGATTGAATTCATTCAGATAAGTTTTTTAAGCGAAGACTTTAAAGACAAATACATTCAACTAATTAATGAGCGATTTGAAAGAATTGCAAAATAAACTATATCCCGATGTTAACCAAAACAATGCTAACTTTTACCTGTTGTCCTCCCAAACTCAAATCACCTTCGTCACCCGCTCCGTCACAATCATATAATACCTGGCGAAATTTTCATCTTTCATATACTCTATCAGCTCTTTCTGCCATTTGCCGGCTTCTTCCGATAAGGCCATCAGTTTTTTATTGTTATCGATATGATCCGGGTCAACTTTCTGATATTTGGCCATCTCCCTGAAATTTTCCAGCCAGTTTTCGTACTTAATCATAAATTGTTGCTGTGCTTCAGTCAACACAATGGTTTCCTGCTGATTGATGAGTAGGCCTGAAGCGCCTGTGAGGGCTGTTGCGCCGCCAATTAAACCAAGTTTTTTTAAAAATTCGCGGCGTTTTATTTCGTATGCATCCATAGGTTGATAGTTTTTTGCTATATAATTAAATTCGTATCAAAAAAGTTCATTTGAATGGTGTGTTTTTTTAACCCAAAAGAATTTGAAAAAAAACTTGATACTTGTATTGTGCGATTCAAAATATTAGTGTACTTTTGCACACTGTTTTTGAGAAAAAAATAATTAAAAGATACAGCAATGTCAAAAGTTTGTCAAATTACCGGTAAAAAAGCCATGGTCGGAAACAATGTTTCGCACTCAAAACGTCGTACAAAAAGGACATTTGATGCAAATTTGTTTATCAAAAAGTTCTATTGGGTAGAACAGGACACATGGATCAGCCTGAAAGTATCAGCAGCCGGTTTACGTACTATCAATAAGTTAGGTTTAGATGCAGCCATTAAGAAAGCTGCTGATAAAGGGTTTTTATACGCATAATCAAGGAGGAAATTTATCATGGCCAAGAAATCAAAAGAAGCAAGGGTTCAGGTTATTCTGGAATGCACAGAACATAAGGAGAGCGGAATGCCCGGTACTTCCCGTTATGTGACTGTAAAAAACAGAAAAAACACACCGGGTCGTATGGAATTAAAAAAATACAATCCGATTTTGAAAAAAGTAACTGTTCACAAAGAAATTAAATAAGTTTAAATTATGGCAAAGAAAGCGGTAGCGTCTCTGCAAACCGGTGAAGGTCGTGCTTTCGCTAAGGTTATCAAGATGGTAAAATCACCTAAAACAGGTGCTTATATTTTTCAGGAAGAAATTGTTCACAATGATAAGGTAAAGGATTTTTTTGCAAAATAATCTCTTTTCCCTGTACTAATATTCAAAAGTCCTCTCATTCAATTTGTTGAGAGGATTTTTTTTGTGCCTTATATCAGGATTTTTTTTTAATTTTGTAGTTCCAAAAATATATACAGTCAAACTAAATGGGTCTATTCAGCTTTTTTAGCAAAGAAAAAAAGGAAACGCTCGATCAGGGACTTTCCAAAACCAAGGAAAGTGTTTTTTCTAAAATATCCAGGGCTGTTGTCGGAAAATCGAAAGTCGACGACGAGGTGCTGGATAATCTGGAAGAAGTGCTTATTACTTCTGATGTGGGTGTGGAAACAACCCTGCGCATCATTGAAAGAATTGAAAAAAGGGTATCAAAGGAGAAATATGTAAATACTTCTGAATTGAATATTATCCTGCGTGAAGAAATTGCTGCACTCCTCGAAGAGAATAATGCTTCCGATATTGTAAGTTTCGAAACTGAATTGCCTGCTTCGCCTTATGTAATCATGGTCGTGGGTGTCAACGGGGTGGGAAAAACCACTACCATCGGAAAACTGGCTTATCATTTTAAGAAAGCGGGTAAAAAAGTTTATCTGGGTGCCGCCGATACTTTCCGTGCTGCTGCCGTCGATCAGCTTGTAATCTGGGGCGAAAGGGTGGGAGTGCCTGTAATCAAACAAAAAATGGGTGCCGACCCTGCTTCTGTGGCTTACGATACGCTTGCTTCTGCTAAAGCCAATGAGGCTGATGTGGTAATCATCGATACTGCCGGTCGTTTACACAACAAAGTAAACCTGATGAACGAACTTACTAAAATCAAAAATGTGATGCAGAAGATTATTCCTGATGCTCCGCATGAGGTTTTGCTGGTGCTCGATGGTTCTACAGGTCAGAATGCTTTCGAACAGGCGCGTCAGTTTACGCTGGCAACGAATGTGAATTCCCTGGCTATTACAAAATTAGATGGTACTGCCAAAGGGGGTGTGGTGATTGGTATTTCGGATCAGTTTAAAATTCCTGTCAAGTATATCGGTTTGGGTGAAGCCATGGAACATTTACAGGTTTTCGATCGTGAGGCTTTTGTCAGTTCTTTGTTTGAAAAATGAAAAAGGGTAGGGTTGATATTATTACGATGGGATGTTCCAAAAATCTCGTCGATTCGGAGCAATTGCTCCGGCAGTTTGATGCGCTCGGATATCAGGTGCATCACGATGCTGAAAAGCCTGAAGGTGAGATTATTATTATAAATACCTGTGGATTTATCGGGGATGCGAAAGAGGAGAGTGTGAACGCAATTCTGAGACTTGCCGAGCTGAAAAAGAAAAGGAAAACGGATAAGTTATTCGTCATGGGTTGCTTATCCGAACGTTATAAAAAGGAACTGGAACAGGAAATTCCGGAAGTGGATCGCTATTACGGCAAATTCAATTATACCGATATCCTGACCGATCTGGGTAAGGAGTATCGTGCCGATCTGAAGCTTGAACGAACGCTGACTACTCCGGGACATTATGCTTACCTCAAAATTTCGGAGGGTTGCAACCGCACCTGTTCTTATTGTGCCATTCCGCTCATCACGGGGAAACATCGTTCCCGTTCCATGGAAGATATTGAGAATGAGGTGAAAATTCTTGTTTCAAAAGGGGTGAAGGAATTTCAGTTTATCGCCCAGGATTTGTCTTATTATGGAGTGGATAAATACAAGGAGCAAAAACTGCCGGAACTGCTGGAAAGGATTGCTGATATTCCGGGTGTGGAGTGGATTCGTCTGCATTATGCTTATCCTGCCCATTTCCCTTATGGTATTCTGAAGGTGATGCGTGAAAGGGATAATGTGTGTAAATACCTGGATATTGCATTGCAACATATCAGCGACCGGATGCTTAAAATCATGCGGAGGAATATCACCAAAGAACAAACCTATGAACTGATCAGGCGCATCAGGGAGGAAGTGCCGGGTATTCACCTGCGAACTACCATGTTGGTGGGTCATCCCGGCGAAACAGAAGAGGATGTGCAGGAACTGATAGATTTTCTTAAATTTGCACGATTCGAAAGGATGGGCGCTTTTGCGTATTCCAATGAGGAGAGTACGTATGCGTATGAAAATTATCAGGATGATATCCCCGGGGAGGTGAAACAGGAAAGATTGCAGGCCATCATGGCGGTTCAACAGGATATTTCAGCAGAACTGAATGCTGCCAAAACCGGAAAATCACTGAAGGTCATGATCGACAGAAAAGATGGGGATTACTGGGTTGGTCGCACCGAGTTTGATTCTCCCGAAGTGGATCCTGAAGTGCTTATTCCTGCTGATACTCAGGGTATAAAGCCCGGCGATTTTTATCAGGCACAAATTATCAGTGCTTCGGAATTTGATTTATATGCCCAATAAGATATTTCTTTAATACCTATTATCAATGAATCACAAAGAAGTTATTGCAGCTGTTGCATCCAAAATGAATATGCCTGTCGCCGACATAGAAGCATATCTGAATACGGCTGTGGAAGTGATGAAAGAACGAATCCTCGAAGGAAAAGGGGTTGCACTGCATGGATTTGGAAGTTTTGACCTGAAACGCAGAGAGGAGAGACTTTCTGTTCATCCCGCTACCGGGGTCAGAACAATTGTGCCACCCAAACAGGTGGTTGCCTTTAAACAGGGAAGTCAACTGAAGTCTAAACTTAAAGATTTGAAATACAATGGCTAAGGATAGAATACTCATTGCTGAGCTTGCTGATATGCTGGCTTCAAAACTTCAGATCAATTCCAAACAGACTGATGAATTTCTGAAAACACTGGCAGAAGTGATTGAGGAAGGTTTAATTGCGGATGGTCATGTTAAAATCAAAGGTCTGGGTATCTTCAAATTAATCTGGAATGAACCCCGTAAAAGTGTGGATGTGAATACCGGAGAGGATATCATCATCGAAGGATATTATAAAGCAGGTTATGTTCCTGATGTGGCATTCAAAGATGCTGTGAATGAGCCTTTTGCACATCTCGAATCTATCGTAATCGGAGGTGATCCAACCCGCATTCAGGATGCTGTGAAGCCGGTTGTTCCGACTTCAAATGAGGATGTTGTTGTTGATCCTTTGAAAATGTTGCACGAACAGGCCAGCGAAATCAAGAGTATTCTTTCTGAAATTGGGTCGACAAAAAAAACGAAGAAAAAGCAAAAGGAAGCGGTTGCCGAAGAACCTGTAACACCTGTGCCTGTGCCTACGCCTGTGCCTCCTCCTTCGCCTTCGCCTACGCCTTCGCCTACGCCTTCGCCTACGCCTACGCCTTCGCCTACGCCTACGCCTACGCCTTCGCCTACGCCTTCGCCTTCGCCTTCGCCTTCGCCTTCGCCTTCGCCTTCGCCTTCGCCTGAAATGAAATCTATAGTAGATATTGAAACAGAGCGGGAAGAGGCAGTTTCTACGATTCAGTCTGTTGAACCTGAGGTGGTTTATGAGGAGGAAAAACCAACGGAATACCGGAAATATCAATCTAACTATAATCAGGCAGAAATTGATAAGAGGAGAGTTCGAAAACCCGGCAGAAAACTGGATGTTGTGTTTATTATTGCCATGGTGGTTGTTGCGGCCATTTATCTTTTGAAAGATTATGATGTTTTTCATGAATTTTCGAAAATGTTGAAGTCGGAGGAAAAACAGAAAATGCAATTCGAAGCGCCTGAAACTACAGATGAAATGTTGACTGATTCGCTATATCAGGATAGTTTGGCTATGATAGAAACTGATACTGCTTTAATGGCTGAGAATGCTGAGGCTCCCAAGACCCAACAGGCAACTCAAAATACTCAGCCGGCAGTTGCAAAACCTCAATCAGTAGCTCAAAATACTCAGCCGGCAGTTGCAAAACCTCAGTCGGTAGCTCCAAAACCTCAGTCGGTAGTTCCAAAACCTCAACCGGTAGCTCAAAAACCAAAAACTCAGGTTGATTCTTTGCGTATTTTATTTGATAAACCCCGTGTTTATAAGGAGTTTATCGGAAGTGAGGAGGTGAGAGTGGGTAGTCGTTTAACCAGAATTTCGGAACGTCATTATGGGGTGAAAGATTTCTGGGTGTATATCTACGAAGCGAATAAAGAGAAATTTACATCGCCGGATGAAGTTGAACCGGGTACCATCCTAAGGATTCCAAAACTGGACCCCCGCATTGCCAATCCTAAAAATCCAGGGTGTATGGAGTATGCCAGAGAGTTACATGATAAATATGTGAAGAAAAAATAATTTTTTGCAATTGTTAAAAAGCCTGTGGAATGATTTCTGCGGGCTTTTTTATGCAAATTTATACAACTTTTAAAGAAACATTCCTTAATAATCTAAAATCGCGTTAATAGTTATTAATTCGCATTTTAACATTTTATTTTTATCGTATATTTGCAGGCATTTTTTATAACAATATACATTCAAAATAAAATGGAACAATCTGTTGATATCAGGGAACTTAACGAAAAGATTGAAAGACAAAGTTCTTTTGTTGATGCACTGGTAATGGGCATGGACAAGGTAATTGTAGGGCAGAAACATCTGGTAGAATCGTTGTTGATCGGGTTATTATCCGATGGACACATTCTTTTAGAAGGGGTGCCCGGTTTAGCTAAAACGCTTGCGATCAAAACTTTATCAGATTTGATTAAAGGTGATTTCAGTAGAATTCAGTTTACACCCGACTTACTTCCTGCTGATGTTATCGGTACGATGATTTATAGTCAGAAGAAGGAAGAATTTTCTATCAGAAAAGGGCCTGTTTTTGCAAATTTAATTTTAGCTGATGAAATTAACCGTGCCCCGGCCAAGGTTCAGAGTGCTTTGCTCGAGGCGATGCAGGAGCGTCAGGTTACCATTGGTGAGAATACTTACAAACTTCCGGTGCCTTTCTTAGTGATGGCAACGCAAAACCCGATTGAACAGGAGGGTACTTACCCGCTTCCCGAAGCGCAGGTCGATCGTTTCATGCTCAAGGTAATTATCAACTATCCCAAAAAAGAGGAGGAAAAATTAATCATTCGTCAGAATCTGAAAAGCGAAAAGCCTGTGGTTAGTCCTGTGCTTACTCCGGATGATATTATCAAAGCCCGTGAGGTGGTTCGTCAGGTTTATATCGACGAAAAAATCGAACGTTACATCGTGGACATTGTGTTTGCAACCCGTTTTCCAAAGGATTATGGTTTGAATTCGCTGCGTGAGATGATTTCATTCGGTGCATCTCCGCGTGCTTCTATCAACTTAGCCCTGGCTGCCCGTGCGTATGCTTTCATCAAACGTCGTGGTTATGTAATTCCGGAAGATGTTCGTGCGGTTTGCTATGATGTGCTTCGTCACCGTATCGGATTGAGCTACGAGGCTGAAGCGAATAACATGACTTCCGACGAAATTATTACAGAAATATTGAATACTGTTGAAGTGCCCTGATACGTATGGAAACCAGCGAAATCATACAAAAGGTTAGAAAGATTGAAATCAAAACCCGCGGGTTGTCAAATCATATCTTTGCAGGGGAGTATCATTCTGCCTTCAAGGGTAGGGGTATGACTTTCGCGGAAGTGCGTGAATATCAGTATGGTGATGATGTGAGGTCGATCGACTGGAATGTGACTGCGCGTTTTGGTCATCCTTTTATCAAGGTTTTTGAAGAGGAAAGGGAACTGACGGTGATGTTGCTGATCGATGTTTCCGGTAGCCGGGAGTTTGGTACTGTCTCCAGACTGAAAATGGATATTTTTACCGAACTGGCTGCTACACTGGCGTTTTCTACGATTCAGAACAATGATAAGATCGGGGTGATTTTCTTTTCAGACAAAATTGAAAAGTTTATTCCGCCTCAGAAAGGTCGTAAACATGTACTGCATATCATCCGCGAAATGATTGATTTTCATCCCGAAAGTAATCAGACGAATAT
>JBILFS010000049.1:0-8806 GCA_044351455.1 Paludibacter sp.
GGTTGTTTATTTGGATTCGTACATTTGTGCCGAATCATCAGTTATCAGAAGATTTAAAGAAAGTATTAGTTTTGGGAGACATCTGGCTGATTTTATCAAACAGAACAGCAACAATATATCCTGTGTTTATGCCAATGTATGGCCACTTTTTGCACAATGGATTGTGGTAAAAACCTGTAGGATGTTGAATATTCCCTGTGTGCTTCAGATCATGGATGTATATCCGGAATCATTGACAGAAAAATTAAGATTTCCTTTGGCAAATATAATCAAGGCAATATTTTTACCTGTTGATAAACAAATAATCAGGCATGCATCGAAAGTTATTGTTATTTCAGACAGGATGAAAAACTACCTGACTGAAAGTCGCAAAATGTGTCCGGATAAAATGGTTGTTGTCAGAAACTGGCAGGATTTCAGAAATGCTGATACTTCAGAAATGAAAGTGAATCAGGATGAGTTTTTAGTAATGTATGCCGGAAGTATCAGTCCAACTGCCAATCTTCCATTTATAATCAACGCTTTTCTTAAACTTAATCAGGAAAATGTTAAATTGATGATTGCCGGTGATGGTTCAGATAAAGCGATATGTGAAAAAATTGTCAGAGAATCGGCAAATAATCAGATTAATTTCTGTACTTTTAATCCTGATGAAGTTTTTGCTTTGCAGGCTCGTGCAAATTTGTTAATTTTGTCGTTACAGAAGGGTGTTTCTAAAACGGCTACACCTTCGAAATTAACCTCATATCTTTTTTCTGAAAAACCGGTTTTGGCTTGTGTTGAAAAAGATAGTGATGTGGCAGATATTTTACTGGGTGCAGGGTGTGGTTTTATTGCAGAACCGGATAATGAAGTTGATCTGCTAAAGAAACTGAAGGAAATTGTGGCTTTGCCGGCAGAAGTGTTGACTGAGATGGGTAAAAGAGCCGGAAAGTATGCAGTAAATCACTTTTCTGCAGAAATTAATTTAAAAAAGGTAACTGAAATTATTGAAAAAGAAATGCATGAGCAATGATTTTTTACATATCAGAAAGATTGAAAAAAATGATATTCCGGCATTGGTGAAAGTGCATGAAGAATCATTTAAGAATTTCTTTTTAACTGAACTGGGAAGCGCATTTCTTGCCAATTTTTATTGGACCCTGAGCAGGCATTCAAACGGAGTTTTAACCGGAATATTCGAAGGTGAACAATTGATTGGATTTGCTGCTGCAACAAGAGTGTCTTCAGGTTTCTATAAAAAACTGATCATGTCATTTCCATTTATTTATGGTTTTGAAACTTTAAAACTGGTTTTTAAGAATATCAGGGCTTTGAAAAGATTGATTCAGAATCTGACCAAAAAGAATGATAATATTCAGGATGACGGACAATATGCTGAACTACTTTCAATAGCAGTCTTGCCATCTAAACAGGGTTTAGGAGCAGGAAAAAAACTGCTGTTGGATTTGGAAAATCGTTTGATCAATGAAGGAGTAAGTAGACTCGCGCTGACAACCGATAAATTTGAGAATGAAAAAACTGTCAGTTTCTATCAGGGATTACAGTACAAAATGTTATATGAATTCGTTGCATTTCCCGAAAGGAAAATGTTGAAATTAATAAAGTCTTTAAAATGAAGGTAAGTTTTTCGCCCCCATATGTAGATGATGCCGTGATTAACGAAGTGGTTGATTCTCTGAAATCAGGTTGGATAACCACTGGTCCGAAAGTGAAAGCACTGGAAGATGAAATGAAAAGTTTTACTGCTGCAAATCAGGTTTTGTGTGTCAATTCCTGGACCTCCGGGGCAATTATGATGATGCGTTGGTTAGGTGTTAAAGCAGGTGATGAAGTTATTATTCCTGCTTATACCTACGCTGCAACTGCTTTGGCAGTGATGCATGCAGGAGCTAAACCGGTAATGGTGGATGTTGGTGAAGATTTTAATATCGATGTAACCAAAATTGCTGATGCGATTACTGAAAGAACAAAAGCAATAATTCCTGTGGATATTGCCGGTTATCCCTGTGATTATGATGCAATTATGGATATTGTTCTAAAAGAAGAAGCCATCGCATTATTTAAACCCGAATCAGATGTTCAACGTAAATTGGGTAGAATTCTGGTTATCAATGATGCTGCTCATTCTTTGGGTGCAAAATACAAAAAACATCTTTCAACAGGAAGTGAAACGGATGTAACCATTTTCTCATTTCATGCGGTAAAAAATGTTACAACTGCCGAAGGTGGTGCAGTTTGTTTGAATCTTCCTGAACCTCAGTTTAATAATGAAGAGTTGTATGCTGAACTTCGTCGGATGACATTGAATTGTCAGACGAAAGATGCTTTTACTAAAACAAAGGCCGGGAAATGGCGGTATGATATCATAGGTTTTGGTATGAAAATCAATCTGCCTGATATCAATGCTGCTATGGGTTTGGCTCAGCTTCGTCAGTATGCTGACCTGCTTCAAAGGCGAAAAGCTGTTTTTGCTGCTTATGATGCCGCATTCAGTCAGTATTCCTGGGCTGTTTTACCTCCTGAACGTCTGGATGAAAGGGAAACATCCTATCATATTTATGCCCTGAGAATCAAAGATATTACTGAAGAGCAAAGGGATTTAATCATCGACCTGATTGCTGAAAAAGAAGTTGCTGTAAATGTGCATTTTATTCCACTTCCTATGCTGACTTTCTTTAGAGAACAGGGTTATGATATCAGTCTTTATCCTCAGGCCTATAAGAATTTTGCAGGAGAAATTTCATTGCCTATTTATCCGCATTTAAGTAAAGAGGAAGTTGAATGGGTAATAGAATCAACAATTACATCCGTAAATCAAATTTTAAATAAGTAATGATCAGATTGTTGGATTTATTTTTCTCGGTTATCGCATTGATAGTATTACTTCCGTTGATGATCATAATTTATTTGTTGATTGTTACTGAAAGTATGGGTGGTGGATTTTATAATCAGAGAAGGGTAGGGAAAGATGGTGTGATTTTTAATTTGCATAAATTCAGAACGATGTACACGGGTTCCGACAGAGCCGGCTTGATTACTGTAGGAAAAAGAGATCCGAGAATAACCAGAACCGGAAATTTCCTCAGAAAAACAAAACTTGATGAGTTGCCCCAACTTATTAATATTCTGAAGGGAGAGATGAGCGTAGTGGGTCCCCGCCCGGAAGTGGAGAAATATGTACAGATGTATAACGATGAGCAAAGAAAAATTCTGAATGTAAGGCCGGGTTTAGCAGATATAACTTCAATCCGTTTTGCGAATGAGGCTGAAATTTTGGGTAACCAACCTGATCCGGAGGATTATTATATTCGTGTGTTGATGCCGCAAAAACTGGATATGAGTTTGGATTATGCGCAGAATCCTTCATTGAAAAAGTATTTTGAAGTAATCGGACTGACTGTCAAACTGATTTTTAATGCCCGTTAACTGATTCAATACGCATGAGTAAATCGTTAGCAAATGGATTTTTCTGGAGTGCCATTGACAGATTTGCTGTTGTGGTAGTTCAAATTCTGATCGAGATTGTCCTCGCACGATTGCTTCTTCCTGCGGATTATGGTTTGATTGGTATGGTGGCTGTCTTCATAGCCATTGCTCAGGTTTTTACTGATGGCGGATTTTTGAATGCGCTTATTCAAAAACAGGACAGATCTGAAACGGATTATGGAACGGTCTTTCTTACGGGACTTGTTCTGGGTTTGGTCTTATACGTGATTTTGTACTTCACTGCTCCATTGATTGCAGCATTTTATCATGTTGATATCTTAACGATGCTGGTTCGTCTGCTCGGTCTGAATATAATTTTTAATTCTCTTACTACCGTTTTCAGGGCAAAACTAACTGTAGAAATGAATTTCAGGCGACAAGCATTGTTTTCGCTCATTTCTATCAGTGTTTCCGGAGTTCTGGGTTACTGGCTGGCATTGAGAGGGACAGGTGTTTGGGCACTTGTTGCGCAATTGGTAAGTTTCTATGGTTTCAATACGCTTTTTCTGCTGTTGGGTACCGGTTGGTTTCCTGTTTTGAAATTCTCAAAAACTTCTTTTCAAAGTTTGTTTGGGTTTGGTTCAAGACTGTTATTGGCATCCCTGGTTCAGGCCATCTACATGAATTTATACAATCTGTTGATAGGCAAGATCTTTCGACAAAGCGAGTTGGGGATTTATCAAAAATCCACACAATTTACCTTGTATCCCGCCGGAATGCTAACCAATATGATTCAAAGGGTGATGTTTCCGTTTTTAAGTGGGTTTCAGGATGATGATGCAAAATTATCTGAACTTAACAAGCAGTACTACACAGTAGTGGCCATGATTTTCTTTCCTTTATTTTTCGGATTATCAATGCTGGCAGAACCTTTTGTGAGGATTTTTCTGACAGATACCTGGATTGCAGCAGTTCCTGTTATCAGAATTTTATCTATAGCGTTTCTTTTTTATCCTTTAATCAATATCAATATGTATGTTTTCCAGATTAAAGGATTATCCGGCCGGTTTCTGTCAATCGAAGTGTTAACTAAAATTTCAGGAATCATTATATTAATTGTAACTTTACAATATGATATGGTTGTGGTTTCAGTCGGAATTCTTGTCCAGCAGGTTATACATTTACTGGTTAGTGCATATTATGCAGATAAATTGCTGAAAAAGAGACCTTTTGCACAATTTGGTTTGCTGTTGCCGTTATTCGTTTTTTCTATTGTTATATCTTTGTTGAATAATTATGTAATGGAAATGATAAGTGATGTCTGGTTGAAGTTTTTTTCAGGATTTCTCATAATTCTTGTTTCCTATGGTTTTTATTATCTTGTATTTAATAAAGACGAAATGAAAATGCTGGTAGGTGTTTTCAGAAAGAAAGGTTCCGTGTGAAAAAAAAACAAATACAAACACATGAAAGTATTACAGATTAATATAACAGTAAATTCGGATAGTACAGGCAGAATTGTTGAAGACATTGGAAAAGTACTGATACAACATGGACACGAAAGTTATGTTGCATATAGTCGTGGCAGGGTTACAAGTGCATCAAAATTAATCAGAGTTGGGAATAAGTTTGATATGTACATGCATGCTTTACTGGCTCGTTTGTTTGATATTCAGGGTTTTGCATCGGTCAGGTCTACTAAAAAACTGATCAGGGAAATCGACAGGATTAAGCCGGATGTTATCGGTCTGAATAATTTGACTGGCTACTATATCAATGTTAAGATCTTGTTTGATTATCTGAATTCCAGGCAAATACCTGTTTTGTGGACTTTGTTTGATTGTTGGGCTTTTACCGGTCATTGTACTTATTTTGATGTTATTCAGTGTGAAAAATGGCAGACAAAGTGTTTTAGTTGTCCGAATTTAAGTGATTATCCCAAATCCTGGACTGACAATTCAAAGAATAATTTTATCAAAAAGAAAGCATTATTTACCCAAAATAAAAATATGAGTTTGCTTGTGCATTCTCAATGGCTTGCCGGTCTGGTGAAAAAATCTTTTTTGGGTCATATTCCTGTGCATGTTACTCCAAGTGCCGTCGATATCGATGTTTTTAAACCTGTTGAAACATCCATACAGGAAAAACACGGCCTGAAAGGGAAGATGATCATTTTGGGATGTGCCAGTGTTTGGGTTGAAAGAAAAGGATTGAATGATTTTATTAAACTCAGTAAGATTATCAATGATGATTTTCGTATTGTTGTCATTGGTGTAAATAAGGAGCAAAAGAAACTGCTTCCTGAAAACATTACAGGCATTGAACGAACCGAAAATGTTTCTCAGCTTGTAGAGTGGTATAATGCTGCCACAGTTTTTGTTAACCCAACTTATCAGGATAATTTTCCAACGACCAATATTGAAGCATTAGCTTGTGGAACTCCTGTCGTTACATATCATACAGGTGGTAGTCCCGAAGCAGTTGTTGAATTAACCGGAAGAGTTGTTGAGAAAGGAAATATAAACGGGTTATTATCCTGTATTGATGAAATTGCGAGGCTTGATAAAAATATCCTGCAACAAAATTGCCGGAATCGTGCAGTTAAGTTATATGATAAAAGCAAACAGTTTCTGGAGTATTTAAATCAATTCCAATTATTGGCAAATAAATCAAACAGCAATAATTGATAAGCATATTGCAGGTGGTTTTTAAAAAGTTTTGTTATGAAAAAAAAGGTTTTTGTCAGCGGTTGCTACGACATGCTTCACAGCGGTCATGTGGCTTTTTTTGAAGAGGCTGCCAGTTATGGCGATTTGTACGTGGGCATCGGTTCCGATCGTACAATCAACGAACTTAAAGCGCGTAAAACAGTGAATACAGATGCTGAACGATTGTATATGGTGAAGGCGCTCAAAACTGTGAAGGATGCGTGGATCAATCAGGGTGGGGGAATCATCGACTTTCTGGATGAAATCAAAACACTTAAACCGGATATCTTTTTTGTAAATACGGATGGTCATAATCCTGCCAAAGAAGAGCTTTGTAAGGAGCTTGGAATCGAATATGTTGTAAGTCAGCGCGTTCCGCATGGTAATCTGCCTGTTCGTTCTACCACGGCTTTGCGTCAGGAATGCCGCATTCCGTATCGAATTGACCTGGCCGGTGGCTGGATTGACCAGCCTTATGTGAGTAAATATGCAGCCGGTGCTGTCATTACCATTAGCATCGAACCTGATTATGAGTTTAACGACAGAAGTGGGATGTCGACCAGTAGCCGGAAAAAGGCTATTGAATTGTGGCAGACGGATATACCGGATGGTGACAGGGAAAAACTGGCCAAAACATTGTTTTGTTTCGAAAATCCTCCGGGAACTAAATATGTGAGTGGTTCTCAGGATGCTATCGGTATTGTGATGCCGGGAATGAATAAATTGCATTATGCCTGTGGTGAGTACTGGCCGGATAATGTTGATTCTGTATCTGACTCCAAAGTACTGGAATGGATTGAAGCCAGAATCTGGATGGTGCCGCTTTTCCCGCGGGAGCAGCATTTCGAGGTGTTATCAGAAACGAATATTCAGGCTGAAGGTGCAATCGCTCTCAGCAAAGCGGCTGATGCATTGTGGGAAGCTGCCCTGAAAATGGATGCAGAAGCTTTCGGAAAAGCGATGCTCGATAGCTTTGATGCCCAGGTCAGCATGTTTCCACTGATGGTGAATGCAGAAATTCTTGAACAGATTGAAAACTATAAAAAGGATACTTTCGGATGGAAAGTAAGTGGTGCCGGGGGTGGAGGATATCTGATTTTCTTCAGTGATAAACCGGTCGATAAAGCCATCCAAATCCGCATCAGAAGATAAAAAAACTATTAAAATTTAACACTGAAAGATTAGCGCATGAAAGTCATTGACAAAGCATTACTGGATTCAATTTCAGATACAGCTGCTCAAAGTGAGCGACTCAGAATGAACTACAATTTTCATCAGCATCTGGATGACAAGGTACAGCGTTTACTGAATGCGCTGGAACCGGGTACCATAATGCCCATTCATCGTCACCTACATACTGATGAAATGTATATCGTCCTCCGCGGAAAAATGCTGGTAAAATCATTCAACAATCTCAAAGAGGAAGTCAGCAGTATAATGCTATGCCCCGCTGAGGGCAGTTATGGTGTATCCATTGCTGCCGGCGAATGGCATACCATTGAAGTGTTGGAAAAAGGGACCATCATTTTTGAAATCAAGGAAGGTCCCTATGCGCCTTTATCTGCTGAGGATGTGATGAATTTGTAACAGCTATTGTTGTTTTAATGCTATCATATTGGTTATTTATAAATTAAATTTGAATTAAGTTGATTTGATGTAAGATATTTGAAGCTTAGAATTTCATTTAACTACAGAAAAGCGATAAACAGTTTTTGCTTTGTATGTTTTACCTGGTTGTAAAATGATAGTTGGATATAACTTTTGATTGCTAACGTATGGAAATCGTTGTGTTTCGAATGCAATAGATTCACGATAATTTATAGGCTTCCCCATTTTTCCTATATCTGATCCATTAAAAAAGTTAGCCGTAAATATATGAATACAAGGCTCGTTGGAGTAAACTTCCATTTTGCGTCCACTTTGAGGGTCAACCATAATGGCAGCAAATTTCAGAACATTGCTCTTTTTCTTACTCAGCACAAAATGATGGTCGTACCCTCCTGCAAATTTTAATTGTTCATCGGTTTTTTCTAAAACTAAATCTTTCCCTATTGGTTTGGGTTTTCGGAAATCGAACGGTGTATTTTTCACGCTCATCAATTTACCTGTTGGGATTTTGTCAGCACTTACCGGACAAATAAATTGGGCCGGAATGGTTAGTATGTGATTCAGAATGGTGCCACTGCCTTCGCCGGCTAAATTAAAAAAAGCATGGTTGGTAAGGTTTATCAATGTGCTTTTGTTGGTTGTAGCGGCTAATTCCATCGAGAGTTCACTCTTCGAATTCAGGATATAAGTTGCCGTGACAGTCAAATTACCCGGATAACCCATTTCACCATCTACCGAGAGATAAGTCAAAACGATGGAGGTGTCAGTCACTGCACTCACATCCCAAACCTGATTATGAAAGCCATTTACACCACCATGCAGGTGATTTGGTGGGCTGTTTAACGGAAGTGAATAGCTTGAGCCATTCAAATCAAATTTACCGTTGGCAATACGACCAGCAACCCGACCAATAATTGCTCCGTGGTAGATGCCTTTTGCTTTCAGGTAATCATCGATACTCTTAAAACCAACTACGACATCTGCCATTTCACCATTTCTGGATGGTGCGCACAAGCTTACAATTCGTCCGCCATAATTGGTAATAGCTACTTCCAATTGTC
>JBILFS010000271.1:0-3723 GCA_044351455.1 Paludibacter sp.
AATTTTCTGTTATTCAGTTCAACATTAAAACTTACTTTAACATCCAATGCTTTAAATACTTTCATAACTGTTGCAAACCTCGCATCAGTTGTACTGTTTTCTATTTTTGATATTTGTGCCTTCTTTACTCCAACCAATTCTCCCAATTGCTCCTGGGTTAAATGACGCTCTAATCTTGCCTGCTTGATTGCTTCGCCAAGCAAATCAATTCGTAACTCATTTTCAAATGCTTCTCTATCTTTGCTACCAGGTTTTCCGATATATTTATCGGTTAGTTCTTCTAATTTGTATGTTTTCATTTCTTTTTGACTTTTTCATTAAAATATCTTTTTCTCAATGTCTGAGCATGTTCAATTTCTCCTTTGGGAGTTTTATCCGTTTTCTTGATTAAACCATGTGTTGATATAACGACGGTTTCAATTTCTCCACTTTTATCCCAAAAAGCAAATAAGCGATAATATGTTCTGTTATAAACTGTTCTAAACTCCCAAATTTCGTCTTGCAATTTTTTAAAAAGTTCCTTGTCATTTGAAACACGTGCTTTCCAAATGTTATAGAGTATTTTATTTCTGGATTTCTCGTCTAATTCCTCCAGGAAATCTTTGGCCTCTTCCAGAAATTCAACACTAAATTTATACTCTTCCATTAATTTTTATTATTTGATTGCAAAGATATATGTTTCTTAATTAGGAAACAAATTAGTGTGATCTTTTTTTCTAATAAACCGCATTAACCTATATAAGGTCTGTTAAAATCAGTTTATAAACGATTTTGAATTTCAAAAAACAAACTGACTGTCAAATGCAAAGTAAATAAAAAACACTAACATACTGGCATATTATAAACATGAATTTTTCGAAGGATTTTAATTTTGAAGTACATTGCCAGAAGACCGTAAGTAAAAGGCAATCAGCAATCCAGCTGTTTTCGGATTACAAAGCCTAAATATCAACTTATAATTACTAATTCATCATTTATCTTCCCACTCACTATTTCATTTTCAAAAATAAATTATATCTTTGCCCCGAAATTTTTTTGTGCCAGGATTCCGGCCGGAGGAATCACTATATGTTTGTTTATATTTACAGTTCATGAACCCTGAACAACTTAAGTTTTCAATCGGGATTACCCTCATAAACGGGATAGGTAATAACATTGCCAAAAATCTCATTTCCACTTTAGGCAACGAAGAAGCCGTTTTCAAAGAAAAAAAGAAAAATCTCGAGAAGATTCCCGGAATTGGTGAAAAGCTGGCTTTTCAGATAAATCAACATGGCGATGTTTTGCAAAGAGCCGAAGCTGAAGTTGAATTTATTCTGAAAAATAAAATTAGTTATTTTCATTATGCCGACAATCAGTATCCTTTCCGACTCAAGGAATGTCCCGATGCACCACTCTTACTTTACTTCAAGGGAAACACTGATATCAATACAGTAAAGATTATTGGTATAGTTGGAACCCGAAGTCCTACCGATTATGGAAAGCAACTTTGCAGGGATTTTATTCGTGAATTAAGAGATATTCCGGGTGTGTTGATTATCAGCGGGCTGGCATATGGAGTAGATATTTGCGCACACAAAGCTTCGCTTGAAAATGACATTCCAACATTGGGTGTTGTGGCTCATGGATTGGACATGATCTATCCCCGCATTCATAGAAATACAGCAGTTAAAATGATTGAAACGGGAGGATTGATAACGGAATACATCAGCAAAACTAATCCCGACAGGCAAAATTTTGTACAGAGAAACAGAATTATTGCCGGGATGTCGGATGCTGTGATTGTTATTGAATCGGCTGAAAAGGGAGGTGCTTTACTCACTGCTGATTTTGCTCAGGATTATAACCGGGATATTTTTGCATTCCCGGGCAGGGTTGGTGATGTGTTCTCGAAAGGGTGTAATCAACTGATTGCAGAACAAAAAGCATCACTGATTGAGAATGCTTCGGATTTCGTCAGATTGATGGGTTGGGAGGAAAGAACTAAAAATCCTGAAAAGCAACTATTTATTTTTAATGAACTTAATGAGGATGAACAGCTTATTTATGCACTGCTAAAGAATAATTACAATGGGGTTCATGTCAATTCATTATCTCTCGAAATGGGTATTGCTTATAGTAAACTAACGTCAATTTTATTAGCCATGGAATTTAAATCACTCATAAGAGCATTGCCGGGTGGCGTATATAAAGCGATTTAATATGCAAAATTTATTTTATGCAAAATATTTGTATTTTTTGCAATATTGCATTTTGTTAATCAACTAAATATCAGAACTATATAAGATAAATTTTTTTTTCAATACTGAAGTAAAATTTGTGATTTTATTCATTTGTTTATTCTATTTTAGCCCCGGAATTTTTAATGAAAGGAGGTTGTTATGCAGGAATAAAAAAACAGAATTGAGATCATTAACGTATTTGAAAAATTTATTTTATTATTATTATTATGAAAATTGAAAATTTATTTTATTTGTTTTTAATGCTTGCTGCTATGGCATGTAAGCCAAATGCTGACGAAGATATTACTCAGCAGAATCAAGAAGAAGTTGCCGTTGAAATTGAAACACATTCAACATCCGTTAATCAGACTTATACATTGAGTTATGATGAAGAAGAGGCATTTAAATCAGGCAATTTGCCTGCGTTTTTAACTGCTGATCTGAATGAATCACTTAAAGTTCGATCAACAACAAACTCCGGTGACACGATTTTTAGCTTTGATGAAATTCCGGTAATCAGAGAGTCATTGACTAAAACCATTATTTTCAGAAATGGAACCAGTGAATGTACTTACGAGGATCTGACATCTGAAGAAATGAATATTATGACAAATCTGACAGAAACTCCTGTTCCCGACAGTGCACGCATTGCCCGAACAGTCGTGAAGGATGGTTTTATGAGTATTTACGACAAAACGGGCAGATTAGTTTCCAGAGAATCTTATCCTGAAGCTAACTATACAGAATTTCTGGATACGCTGAAGTTTTATCTGAAAATGAATGAAACTGTGATTCAATCTTCCGGGGCTATGAAAATCAATGCTTTGAGAAAAAGATTGCCTCCGAATGTAAATATGGAAGTTTTGGACAATGGTCATGTTGTGTATGAAATGAATGTAAATCAACAACAAGGCAATGCAGAACAATCGAAAATTCAGTCGAATGTTAAATGCAGAACCGAAATCGATCCGGATTTAAACAGAACTATCTCGTTTGAGATGTTTGAAGGCAGTAAACTGATCCACAAAAAAACCTATCAATATTCAGATAGTAAAAAACTAATGAATATTGCCGGGAATAATATTTTGGGTTATAATCCTGAAAAGATCGAAACCTATTCATTGGTAATCAATGCTAATGGAAAACCTGCGGTGAAACATACAAGGGAATTCTTCAAGCAAAATCAAACACGTATTCTTGTTAACCTTTAAAAATTGCAATCATGAAAAAATTTATATTACAATTCACTATGTTGCTGGTTTTAATGCCGGCATCAGCAACCAATTATATTTGGCTTCACGGAATGGAAGGCCATGCCGGAGCAAATACCTGGGATATCTATAATCAGGAATTTACCAAAACAAACGGGAAAATATATGAATATAAATCTTTAACAGGAATTAAAAAAATTGCTGAGAATTTGAGTAATACATTGAAAATTGCAGGAGATACTTCAAAACAAGTAATCATTGGTCACAGTATGGGTGGCCTGGTTGCCAGA